>JAZRVX010000242.1:0-2373 GCA_045599455.1 Faecousia sp.
AGCCGCATAATAACGCGCCATGTCCGCCACCTCAGTTTGAGTAAAACCGAAGCAGTCGGCATAATTTTCAGATAGTATAGTGTCCACCTGCAAATTGTTCAGTCCCGAAAACAGGCTCTCTTTGGCGATGCGCAACACGCCCGTTATTACGCCCAGGCGCAGGTGGCGGTTGTCCTTCAGTACCGAGCTGAAGAAGTTGCGCATTACATCGCAGACGGGCTTATAAAAACCATTAAGGTAAGCGGACTGCAAGGGGGCATCGTATTCGTCGATAAGTATAACCACTGGCTGACCGTGGTGTTTGGCAAGTAAAGAACAGATGAAACCCAACGAGGTGCTGATGTTATCGATAACATTACGAAGGGAATTAGAGTTGTTTACCAGGGATGACAACAGCTGGTCCACCGCGGCCCTTTCCCGCATAGACAGCGCATCGCTCTGAGTGAGATAATCAAGAGGCAGAAGCGCATCGCGCAAGGCATTGCGCATATTGATTTCAACGTCTTCGCGACTGGCGCCCGTGGCCGTTTTAAAATTAAAGCAAATCACCGGATACTTGCCCTGCTCGGCCATATATCTATCGGATTGGGCAATGGCTAACCCCTCGAACAGGGGACGGTTCTCCTCCCGAGAGTTGCAGTCAAAGAAGCAACGCAATGTGTCCAGAGCCAAAGACTTGCCGAAGCGGCGCGGTCGGGTGAAAAGAAGGGCTCCTCCGAGAAGCACATTGTCAAGCAAGTTGGCGATAAAGTGGGTTTTATCGACATAATATCCGTTGTTGAGCCTAATTGTCCGAAAGTCGGATATGCCGATTGGCAGAGCCTTGCGTTTCATTTTCTCCATCGCCACTTCTCCTTTGCACCGTTATCGCGCCCATTATAACACGGCGTGAAGCGCAAGTCGAGGTAGCCTCCAGCCCCTGGGCGGGCGTTTCGTTCGCTCCCTCGGCGGGCGGCTACGACCTGCCGGCCCCCAGCCCCTGTCCCCATGGGGGCCATTTGCTCGTCGACGCAACAATTCCTGGGGAAGCAAATTCTTCATCGGAACCGGAGAGGAACGCCCTGGTGGTGCGCTTCGTGAATTACCGCGCCCATTTTCGCTGTTTTATCTCGCAGGTCTTGCCGCAGAAAGACAATCCATATCCCACAACCTGGCTCACTTCGGGCGGAAAATTCGCTATGTAGTTCCCGTCCTCGATCTGCTGAAGGGCTTCCTCGGCTTTTTCCGGCATTTGCTCGGTCTTATCGCAGTGCTTGAACTCGAAGATAAGCCCCGGACCTGGGCACCCTGGACGCGGCACCAAAAGAACATCGGCACGTCCGTGACCCGCTTCGCGGTTAGACTGGCAGTTATAGCTGCTTTTCATGCAGAGCAAAATTCCCATCATCCAGCCGTGATAGAACGCCTCGACCGTATCGTAGTAACTCAGGCTAGCGAGCATATACTGCCGCAACAAGTCCGCGAATAGCTGTTCTTCGCCGTAGGTGATCGCTCGTCTCAAGCGCACCAGTTCGAGCATGTCAATGCGCTCCTCGATGTAACTCAGAATGTCTTTTTCGTAGACCCTTTTTATCTCTTTGTTGGGGATGACCAGGCGATAATCCCCGTCTGGGGTTTGCTCTATAGGCTTGAGATAGCCGCTGACCGTCAGGAGGCTGAAGAGCGTATCAGTTCTTTTGCTGTCTAGCTGAGAGTAGGTGACCTCGGTATTCAGAGTTACCTCGACGCTTTTATCGTTGTACAGATCGAAGACACGGTTACGTTGGTCATCGGCGATGCGAAACAGAAATTCCTTCATTAAGTCATTGCTGGAGGTATCCAGCCAATAGGCTTGAGGCTGGTAGTCGTGGTGGAAATACTGCAAGACAGACCAGGGGTTATATATTTCCTGCTTGCCGAAGCGGTAACCGTCGTACCACTCTTTAATCTCACCCGTCTTTTCTTCCGCCTCATAAGCCCTAGCCAGTTGGTTTACTTCCGCCTGAGTGAAGCCAAAACAATCCGCGTATGTATTGGACAAAACCGTGTCCACCTCTAGGTTGTTCAGCCCCGAAAACAGGCTCTCTTTGGCGATGCGCAACACGCCGGTAATCACTCCCAGGCGCAGGTGGCGGTTGTCCTTCAGCGCTGAGCTAAAGAAGTTGCGCATAACATCGCACACGGGCTTATAGAAACCGTTCAGGTAAGCGGACTGCAAAGGGGCATCGTATTCGTCGATAAGGATTACCACAGGCTGGCCGTGATGCTTGGCGAGCAAAGAGCAAATGAATCCCAACGAGGTGCTGATAGATTTGATGCTGGCTTGGATGGCGTCAGGCGCGTTGTTGTGGAATGCCAACAACGAATCTAAATCCCTTTTATCCTGCGCTGGAA
>JAZRVX010000243.1:0-42048 GCA_045599455.1 Faecousia sp.
CGCAGGCAACGACCTGCTGATGCCGGGCGGCGGTGGGGATAAAAAGGGCATCCGCAAGGCACTCAAATCCGGAAGCCTCAGCCCGGATGCACTGCGCACCGCCGCCGGCAATGTGCTGGATGCCGTATTAAAGGGTATGAAATAAGCAAGAACCATAAATATCATCTTAAAGGCATAAGAAATCCCCGACCGAAGAAGGAGAAATTCGATCGGGGATATTTTTCGGATGCACAGCACCCGGGAACAAGCGGTCAGACTGATTGCTTACAGGTCGCTCAGGTCTTCGCCATTGGTGGCAATGACCTTCTTGTACCAGTAAAAGGAGTCCTTCTTGCGGCGGGAGAAATCACCGGTTCCGTCATCATGGCGGTCAACATATACAAAGCCGTAGCGCTTGAAGAATTCGCCGGTACCCATGGACACAATATCAATGGGTCCCCACATAGTGTAGCCGATGAGGGGTGCACCCTCGTCCACAGCTTCTTTCATGGCCTCGATGTGCTTGCGCAGATACTCCACACGGTAGGGATCATGGATGGAGCCGTCGGCTTCCACGGTATCCCGTGCGCCAAAGCCGTTTTCCACCACCATCAGGGGCACGCCGGGATAGCGGGATGCCAGCTTCAGCAGTGTCCACTTCAGACCCTTGGGGTCAATCTGCCATCCCCAGTCGGAGACTTCCAGATAGGGGTTTTTCATGCCACCGGAGAGATTGCCGTCGATTGCCTTGGCATTGGGGTCCACGCTGATACAGTTGGACATATAGTAGGAGAAGGTGTACATATCCACCTTGCCCGCTTTTAAGACCGCCTTGTCTTCTTCCGTGATAAAGGACAGGTCAATTCCCTCCCGCTCCAATTTACGCAAACCTACGGGATTGTATATGCCATTGACCTGCACATCGCCGCAGAAGTCATTGAACATCATGTCCTTATCCTGAGCTGCCAGCTCATCTAAGGGAGAGCAGGTCAGAGGATACCATGTGATATGGCAAATCATGCAGCCCACCACAAAGCCGGGGTTAATCTTATGGGCTTCGATTACGGCGCGGGCGCTTGCCACAAACTCATGGTGCAGTGCCTGAAAACGGTGCTGAGGTACATCCAGCAGAGCGAACTTGGATACCGGCTCGGTTCTTGCCAAATCCTCAGGCTCTACAAGTCCCAGACCGTTGTAGCGACCCTTGTCAATGGTGCCGCCGTTGATTTCATTGAAAGTCAGCCAGTACTTGACCTTGCCGTTATAGCGCTTAAAGCAGGTGACGGCATATTTTACAAACAGGTCGATTGTTTCGCGACTGTAGAAGCCGCCGTACTTTTTCACAACCGCCCAGGGAATTTCATAGTGACAGAGAGTGACCACCGGTTCAATGCCGTACTTACGGCACTTATCAAACAGGTCGTCATAGAATTTAAGTCCCGCCTCATTGGGTCGGGCATCATCGCCATTGGGGAAAATGCGCGCCCAGTTAATGGAAGTGCGGAAGCATTTGAAGCCCATCTCGGCAAGCAGTGCAATATCTTCTTTGTATCGGTGATAGAAATCAATGCCCATGTGGGATGGATAGAATTTATCTTCCATGATTTCCGGGCAGAAAGTACGAGGGGTTTTCACATCACCGCCCAACAGCATGTCGGCAGTGGACAAGCCCTTGCCATCCTCTAAATAGGCACCCTCGCACTGGTTAGCGGCTACTGCGCCGCCCCACAAAAAGTTTTCACAAAATCCCATACTGCATTTCTCCATTTTTGAAAATTGTGGGAAATCCCCGGGTAAATCATATCGATTTACCCGGGAATACGCAAGGAAATAATTAAGCCGCTTCCTTATCCTTCCACAGGAAGAAAGTCAGAGCAAAGGACACAGCAATGGCAGCCAGCATGGCAACCACAGCGGCAACGACACCGCCCATGGAGCCATCGGGAGCAACATAGTTCACCAGACCCACAATGCCGCCGGCGCCCATGATATAGCGCTTTGCACCCAGGATGCACATCAGAGCATTACCCACAGCAGCGCCAATCAGAGAAGCAGCGAAGGGAGTCTTAGCAGGCAGCGTGAAGCCGTAGATGGAGGGCTCGGTGACGCCGAAGACAGCAGAAATCATAGCGGGCACAGTCTGCATTTTCTTGTTCTGATCCTTCATCTTGACAAACATGGCAAGCAGAGCGCCGAACTGAGCAAACACAGCAGGATGGGTGACCATCAGCAGAGTGTCATAGCCGTTGGCAGCCAGATTGATCATGGCGATGGGCACAGCGGACCAGTGCAGGCCGAAGATAATCAGAACCTGCCAGAAGAATCCCAGCACGATACCGGTGACCAGGGGGGAGAAGTTGAACAGCGTGGTGAAGCCGCTGGACAGCAGGTTGGTCAGGAACTGAATCACAGGTCCGATAACCAGCAGGCCAACGGGAACGGAGATAACCATGACGCAGAAGGGCACCAGAAAGCTCTGAACCAGCTCGGGCACATACTTCTTGGCCAGCTTCTGAATCTGACCTGCAAATGCGCAGACAACAACAACGGGGATAACGGAGCTGGTGTAGGTGGTAGCAATCATGGGGATGCCCAGGAAGGTGATGTAGTAGTCACCCAGCATACCGGCGGAGCCCAGAACCTCTTTGGTGGACAGGGCAGCGGACTGCAGAGCGGGCATGCACATGGCAGCGCCCAGCAGCATGCCGACGACGGGGTTCACACCAAACTTCTTGGAGGAAGAGTAGCCCAGCATGATGGGCATGAAGTAGAACATGGTGTCGCCGATGGCGTTCAGCACCAGATAAGTACCACTTGCGGAATAGGTAGCGCCCAGCAGGAACACCAACAGAGCGTTGATGCCCTTCATAAGACCGCAGGCAACCATGGGTCCCAGAACAGGAGCAAAGCAGGAGGAAATGATGTCAATCACGGATGCCAGGAAGCCCTTCTTCTCAGCAGGTGCAGCATCGACAGGTGCAGCATCATTGATGCCCAGCACCTCAGTCACATCGGCGTAGACCAGATTGACCTTGTTGCCGATAACCACCTGGAACTGACCGCCGGAGTGAACGATGGTAATAACATCCTTCATAGCCTTCAGTGCTTCTTCGTTTGCCTTTGCCTCATCCTTCAGTGTGAAGCGCAGGCGGGTAATGCAGTGGGTGACGCCTGCAATGTTCTCAGATCCGCCGACCTGAGCAACAATGTCTTTTGCGAGTTGTTCGTATTTGCCCATAATTAGTCTCCTTCTTTTTTGATTTTTATTCATAGACCCGAATCCGGTGGTAACCCTGGTGGATGGCATCGAGAACCTTGCCCGGCTTCACTGCATCGCCGATTTCAATGACCTCGTAGCCCTCTGCCTGAATTGCCCGGAAAAGGGTATGATCCGAACGGAAGCCGGTGGAGAAGATGACGGTATCGCAGGGGATACGCTCTTCTTTGCCGTCTTTTTCCACAACCACGGAATCCTCAAAAATCTCCTTGGTTTTCGTAGCGGTGAGAATTCTTGCACCGCTGCTTCCCAGCAGCATGCGAATATTCTGCTTGTTGGCCACAAAGGAGGGAGCCTGCAGCACATCGGGCATGAGCTCCACCACGGTGACTTCCTTGCCCAAGAGTCTGAAGTCGCAGGCCATCTCACAGCCCACCTCGCCTCCGCCGATGATAACCACGCGGCGGCCTACGCGCTCCTTATGCAAAAGTGCAGGAACTGCAGTCATCACATTCTTGCAGTCATGACCGGGAATGGGAATCACCACAGGATTTGCACCGATGGCAACCACCACCAAATCCGGGTTTTCAGCTTTTACCGCTTCCACGGTTGCCGGCTGTCCCATACGCACATCCACGCCGTGCTTATAGAGCTGACGAATCAGATATTCATTCTGAGCCTTGACATCCTTCTTGATTGCCATGGCACCGGCTGCCGCCAGTGCACCGCCGAGATAAGTATTCTTCTCAAGCAGGACAACTTTGTGTCCGCGCTGTGCCGCCGTTGCGGCAGCTTTCATACCAGCAGGTCCGCCGCCCAGAACCAGAATTTTCTTCGGTTCTTCGGCTTTTGTCAGCTTGTAGTCTTCCTCGTGCATGCACAGAGGATTCACAGCGCAAGGTCTTGCCCAGCCCTTCATGGCATTGGCGTGACACTCACCACAGCCGATGCAGGGTACAATTTCATTCTCGCGGCCTGTGCGAACCTTATTCGGCCAATGAGGATCGGCAATCAGACCGTGGCCAATGGCTATTAAATCCACCTTGCCGTCGGCAACAGCAGCCTCTGCCACATCGGCATGGTTCAGCTTTCCGTGGGCCATGATGGGCACATTGCCGGTGACTGTCCGAATCAGCTCGGCAGCCTCCAGGTCAAAGCCTTCCTCCATGTACACACTGGACACCATGCGGAAACGGCAGGAATAGCAGCCACGACCAAAGTGAATCAGGTCAACTTTGCCGGACTCGGCCAGCCGCTTGGCAATAGCCAAGCCCTCCTCCAAGGGCTTTTCCTCACCGTCCAGGCTGTCAAGGGTCATCTTGACTGCGATGGGATAGCGGGGTCCGCAGCAAGCACGGATTTCGTCAATAATCTCGAACAGGAAACGGGTGCGATTCTCAAAACTGCCGCCATACTCGTCCGTGCGGTGATTCCACTTGGCAGAGCAGAACTGGTCGATGAGATAGCCGCCGTAGGCATGTACCTCAATAATGTCCACGCCTGCGCTCTGGGCAAGTTTTGCCGATTCGCCCATGGCTTTCACCAGACGCTTCACGCCATCTGTAGGAAGCTCACGGCAAATCAGGTCGGGGTTGTAGTAGTTGGGGCAGGGACTTGCAGAATAGGGGGGTGTATGGGGGTCAATCCAGTTCATGCGTCCAATGCCGGGAGAAAGCTGCAAACCGAAAGCCGCACCATAGAAATGCACACGCTCGGCAATCTCATGGAGCATATACACATGCTTATTGCTGTTCAACAGCTGGCAGGCAGGGGGTTCAAATTCATCAGATGCACACACAGCACCGGTCAGCACCAGACCGGCACCTCCCTTGGCGCGTTCTGCATAATACTGCACATCCTGGCGGTTAAAGCCGAAGGTCTGGTCGGATGTGGTACCCATAGGAGCAAGCACAATCCTGTTCTTCAGGGTCAGCGTACCTATCTGGAAAGGTTCGAAAAGTTTCATATAGTCCCTCCATCGTCCGCGGTTACATTTTTATTATACCGTGGTAACATCAGTATGTTACCACGGTAAATTTTTACTGTCAATTGTGATATATAACAAGTTATATATCTTGTTTTTGTGTATTTTTACCGTTTTCCGATTCGCTATATTCTAAATTGCAAATTGGATTGTTTTTTTCTGCATATCTGCTATAATAAACAGGATTTTTTGCAAAGGACTATATACCATGACTCACTCTGATTCTTCGACCAAAGACCTGATTCGTGACACCGCTATGGACTTGTTTCGTGAAAATGGCTACGAAAATGTGACCATTATGGACATCTGCCGCGGCTGCAATATTACCAAGCGTACATTTTACTACCATTTTGAATCCAAGGCACAGCTTCTTTCCGGTGTGGTGGATTACTGGGGTATCAAGGCCGAGCGTTTGATTAATACCCTCGTTTCTGACGAAAAAAATGTGGACATTCTCTGGAAGCTCATGCGGGTATACTGCATCAATGCCCAAAAATACGGGCCTAATATTTTGAAGCAGGTTTACATTCTGATGGTACAGAACGGACAAGATGTCCACTTTCCTCAGAAAATGTACCTTTACGATTTGGCCGTTCAGCTCCTGACAAAAGCGCAGAACGCCGGAGAAATCGCCAACCCCAATGGCCCTGAGGAAATTGTATTTATCCTCTATCACGCTCTGCGCAGCATCTCGATTTCATGGGCAGCAGAAAACGGAAGCTACAATCTGGTTCAGGAATACCGGAAATCCTTTGATATTATTGTGGGTTACCCTGTCGCACTTCGGCAGTATGAAAATCTGTAAGCGCAAGAAACAGCAAAAACCGCCCGGGAGACCCGGGCGGTTCACTTTTTCTATCTTTATCGGATGCGGATGAATGTCCACTTCTCCAGCTCCTGACGGCGGAAACGGGCATCCATGCGGTCGGTCATGCGCGATAGAAGCTGACCCCACTCCTTGGCGGTACGCTTATCCTGCGTGCGCATGACAATATAGGGACAGGGGCCGAAGCGGCGCTCCCCAAAGGCAGCGCAGAAGGGCTTGATGATGCCCATGGCCAGTGCGTAGGGTGCCATACGGAAGAAATAATCGGGGTCGTGAGCCAGATTGCGTTTCAGCTCCTCCTGCGAGATGTGGCGTAGGTAGCGGCGCAGACCCAGAATCCGGCCGGTTTCCAGTCGGTTCAGCTCGCTGCGGCGGCCACCATAGGCGGCCAAGAAGCCCGCAATCAGCTGGGCACTGACGGAGCCCAGGGCAATCAGGGGCGCTTTTGCAATGAAACCGATTATCAGCCACAGCGCAATGGCACCGAGGCCGATATACACCCGGGTCTTGCCCCGCAGATGGGTGCGGTAGGCAATATTCTGAATGAGCCAAGCGGACACGGCGGCAAATACGCCCAGCATCACGCCCAGAATTCCCTGCAATGCGCCGATGGCAGTCAGATTCATGGCCATGCAGATACCGCAGAAGACATGGCTTGCGCAGCAGATAAGGCGGAACACCTTGATATTGCCGGAGGAGGACAGGAAGGAGCTCTTCTCCCCGGGCACCATGGCAAAGGTTTTTTTGGAATTTTTGGTATAGAGCACGCCGGTGGCATCCAGCACATCCTGCTTTGCAAAGAGAGCATTGAACACCCGAACCTCAAAGAGGCTGCGCTCGTTGCCCATATCCATCCGCTTGTGCAGCCAGATGCGCCCTCGGTTGTCGATTTCAAAAAGGACATAGCCCAGGCATCCCCAGCTCAGGGTCATCATGGTTAAGTCACCACCTGCAAGGGTCAGGCGGCAGCCGATTTCACCGGCGGTCAGACCTTCGGGCGGCGTGGTTGCATCTTTGTCCGCAACGGGAAACCATGTGCGCAGGAACAGCAGCCAGTACAGCAGCGCCACGCCCAGCAGAATTTCCATGGGCACAACCTCGGGATTACCTGTGCGCTGGTAGGTGCTGATGGAGGGGAACATCTCCTGGGGGACGGCAAGGCTCAGAGAAATTGCCTCGTGGTCATTGAGCGCCGTCTTCACTGCGCCGGTAATCATATTGCCCGAGAGGGTGTACTCCATAACGGACTCGATGCCGCTCTGGCGGTAGGTGGAGTAGAAGTCCGGACGCTGGGTATTCACAGTCGGGAGCGTGATAATGAAGGTATACTCCTCGATGGGGTAGGAAAATCCTGCCAGCAGCGGCAGATTCATAATGAGCTGGCGCTTGTCATTGGGAGTGACAATTTTGGGGAGGGTGTAGTTAATCGTCATGGCATAGTCGCCCTTGAGTCCCAGAGTCTCGGAGGTCAGGTAGACATCAATGGCGGACTTGGACTTGGCAGTGTTGACGGAACGGCCATTCATGGTGATATTGGTTGCATTCAGAGGCACAGGAAAGGACAGGGTATCATCGTCCATTTCCATGTGGATGGCAACGGTCAGACCCACATTGCAGTTGCCGAAGTTGTCCACATCGCAGCGGGCAGAGACAGAGTAGGCCGAACTCTCTGCGGCAGCAGGAATCAGCAGGGCTGCAAGCATCAGGCACAGCACCGGAAAAATCCATTTCAGGCGTTTTCCCACAAAACCATCCTCCTTTCCGAAAGGTTACAGAATTCTGGAATAAATTCTACCACGAAGGGCACAAAAAAGCAAGATGCCGGATATACCAAAGGGGCACAGTGCCGCGCGGCACTGTGCCCCTTTTTGTATTACAAAGAACTTACTCTTTTACTGCCTCGGCTACGCCCTTGGCAAGTCCCACAATTCCCTGCATTTCGGAGGGAATGATAATCTTGGTTGCCTTGCCGTCGGCCACCTTCTGCATGGCCTCGATGGACTTGAGCTTGAGCACCTGCTCGTTGGGTGCCTTCTCATTGAGCATGGCCATGGAGTCGGCCAGTGCCTGCTGGACGGCGCGGATAGCCTGGGCTTCGCCGTCGGCCTTCAAAATGGCCGCCTGCTTCTCAGCTTCGGCGCGCAGAATCGCTGCCTGCTTCTCGGCATCGGCTCTCAGAATTGCGGACTCCCGCTCGCCCTCGGCAATGAGGATGGCGGACTTCTTCTGACCCTCGGCCTGCAGGATGCTCTGACGGCGGTCACGCTCGGCCTTCATCTGCTTCTCCATGGAGTTCTGGATATCGGCGGGAGGCAGGATGTTCTTCAGTTCCACGCGGTTGACCTTGATGCCCCAAGGGTCGGTAGCCTCGTCCAGAATGGCGCGCATCTTGGTATTGACCACATCGCGGGAGGTAAGGGTCTGGTCAAGTTCCAAATCGCCGATGATGTTACGCAGAGTCGTAGCGGTCAGGGTCTCCATAGCCATCATGGGCTGCTCCACGCCGTAGGTATAGAGCTTGGGGTCGGTAATCTGGAAGTACACCACGGTGTCAATCTGCATGGTGACATTATCCTTGGTGATGACGGGCTGAGGGGGATAGTCCAGCACCTGCTCCTTGAGGCTCACCCGTCGGGCAATGCGGTCAATGAAGGGCACCTTGAAGTGAAGACCCACACCCCACACGCTGTGAAATGCGCCCAGACGCTCAATGACATAGGCCCGGGACTGCTGAACCACGGCGATATTGGAAATGAGGATGACAAGCAGCAGAATAATCAAAATGGGCAAAGCGATGATTGCAAACATAACAGATTCCTCCTTTATACTTTCGCATGGACGGGCGAAACAAAGACCTTCACGCCCTCCACTTTATTGACTTTTACGGTTTCGCCCACGGCGATGGGTTCCCCGGTGGTGCTTCTGGCGCTCCACTCCATGGCTCCCAGTTTCACCTGACCGCAGGATAAGCGGTTATCCACCGGGGCACTCACAACCCCTACGGAGCCAATCACGCTGTCCACATTGGTAGCTGTGATGTTGGGCTTCAAAAATTTCTTTGTAAAGGGGCGAAGAGCGGCAAGCATGGCAGCGGAAACAATCAGAAATGCGGCAATCTGCACGGTGAGAGAAAAACCGGCCAGTGCCAGAAGACACGCGCACAGCGCGCCCGCAGCAAACCACACGCAGACCAGTGCCACGGTGAGTCCCTCGGCAACAACAAAAGCAATCAGAAGTGCCAGCCAGATAAAAACGGCAATCACAAAAACCGCCTCCTTTCAGTATCTCCACTATAGCAGAAAATGCAGCCATCGTCAATGAAGATTTCTCATTTTTTCACTGTATTTATGGCCTGTTTTTACCAAAAATTGAAAAATTAAGAATTTATTAAAGGTCAAAGTGCCGGAAAATACCGAAGTGCTTCCGCATGAACCGATGTGCCGAACCGCTCATCGGTTCAGCATCCGCAAAAGCTTGCGCCGGATTTTCACCAACAGAATCCGTCTTTCGTCCCAAGTGGTATTGGGTTTCATTACAGGAAATTCATCCTCGGTCAAGCTGCGGAAAAACGCCGCTCTGCAAGGATGGGCAACCACACTGCGGCGGGAATCGGCAGCAGGGGGCAGCGCCCTGTCAAGCTCTGTCTTCTTCATGCGCAGACCCTTGGCGCTATCCAGTGCCCGCTGCCCCTTCTCGGTGCGGACGATGATAACAGAGGTTCCCTTGTCATCATGCATAGCTGCATCCACCTGCCGAATATCCCAGCAGTCTCCCAGCGTAATATCCGAGGGGCGGTTCATTCCCTTGAACCGACAGGCATAGCACGACGGGCGCAGGGAGTAATTGCGCAGGAATGCCTGCATATAGGCATCCTCCGGGAAAGGCGTGCAATCGCTGCTGCCGTCCGCAAATTCCAGCTTCATGGCAAAGCGCATCCAGCCGGTGTCCTTACTGCGAAAGTTCGCTTTCAGAAGCTTTGCTCCACGGCGCTGCTGTGCTTGGCGGATGTAAGCCCGCCAAGCCTTGGGAGAGGGTACGCCGTGGCACAGGACATCCACGGTCAGGAGATTGTCATATTCTCTGCCGAGGAAACGGTTTAATCCCGCAATCTGGCAGGCTGTACCGGAAAACAGTACCTGCCGCCCCGCATCCAGCGAAGCTTTGGCCTGACGGAAGCACACATTCATATCGCTTTGGACATATTTGCTACCCCGCAAGACAGCGAAATCCTCCCGGTTCTGCACTGCCCGATGTTGCACGGAAAAATCCGGTGCAAAGGCCGCGCCGTAAACCTCGCCGCCGCTTGCAAGCACCGTCTCCGCCAAGACGGTAAAGACACCGCCGCTGGAGCTAGCCATGCGCAGGTTGGTATCCTCGGCAAGCGCCGCATGAACGGAAACCGCCACATCGTCACTTGGCTTTGGGGCATTCAGGACAGGGCACACCTTGTCACACAGCCCACATCCCACGCATTTTGTCTTATCCACTTTGGGGTAACGGAACCCCTCGGCATCGGGGGGCAATTCGATGGCACCCTTGGGGCAGATCTGATAGCATCCGCCGCAGCCGCAACATTTTTTCTTATCGGTTACTGTAATCATAAGTCTCCTTCAGCGTGTCAGCCGGGAAGTGAGAAAGCGAAGCTTGCCCCGGGTCAGATTGTCGAACAGCTCCACAGTTTCGGCAAAGACTGCCGTCCTGCGGTAAACCAGCAAATGGACTGCATTGGGAACCACAAGGCACACCGCCAGGCGCTCCACCAGCGTGAGCAGCAGCCCCGACCGGGGAAGCAGCAAGCAAATCCCATAGCTCACTGCCCCCTCCGCTGCCGCAAGCGCCGCGTAGCCCAAAAGTTTACGCACATAGGGCGCAAGGCACCGACGGTCAAAGAGCACCGTGAACAGATTGTGCAAAAGCCATGGCTGACCGATGAGCACCACGGCCAGCACCGTGGAGAGTATCACGCCGTAGATGCCGATATAACGCACGAAGATAAGATTCATCGCCAGATTGCTCAGAGCCGCCACCAGCGGACGGAAGCGGTCCTCGTGCCACATACCGGCGGCATCTTTGTAGGTGGTCAGGACATTATTGACCTGCCGCAGATAGAAATAGATGCAGAAGCACACCACGACTTCAAATTCAAACATCAGGCGCTTTCCCATCCACAGCTCCATGAAGGGCTGATACAGACACAGCATACACACAGCGCAGAATCCGGAAATCCAGCAGATAATGAAAGTCAGCTTGCCGAAATCGTTGTAGTTTTTCTCCCGGCTCTCGGTAGTCAGGGAGTTTCCGATGCCCGCAGTGATACTGTGGAAGACCACCATCAGAAACGCCGCCACGGAGGTAAGGATATAATAATAATTCTGATAGATGGCAAGCACGGTCAGACCCAGATAGGCCGACACCACAATGGTATCTGCCGAGTCATAGATGACGGCGCCCAGCTTGGAGGTGAACAAATCCCGGATATTGCGCCCGATGGAGGCGGTGATATCCCCGGGCAGCTTCCCGGCGGGATGGTACTGCGGGTACATCCGCTCCACAATCAGTGCCGTGGTGAGATTGGAAGCAACGCCGACAGCAAGCGATACCAAGGAATAATAATAGAAGTTGCGGGAGAAGACGAGAATCAGAATTTGCAGGATATAGGTGGCGGTAGCGCTCACCATCTGCACCTTGCTGGCAACATCATTGCGCTGGTGGGCGGTGAGCAAGCAGTTTTTGTAGGCGAACAGCCAGTAGCTCAGAACCGTTCCTCCCAGATGAATCAGATACAGAATGTAGACATTAACATCCGACGGAACGGTGTCCATCTTCACAAGGCGGGGTAAAAACGGGGTCAAGCACAGCCCCGCCGCGGCAATGAACAGGCCGATGAGGGTATAGAATCTGCGATACATTGCCATAAGGGCGCAGATGGTCGCTTCGTCGTCGGCGGCAATGGGTCTGTACATGCTGTAGACCATAGCACTACCCACGCCCAGCTCTGCAAGGTTCAGCACCTGCAAAATGGAAGCAAACAGGCTGTTTAGCCCCAGATAGCGCTCACCCAGAAGCTTAATCAGCAGGGTTCTGAGCAGGAATGGAACGAAGATATTATATAGATTATGCAAAACACCGAAGACGATATTCCGCCCGGCATTTTTTGACCGTTCAATTTTCATGGCGTGTTCCTTTACGGTTTCATTGTATATAAAGGATAGCATGATAGGAAAAAACTTTCAATCTTTTTGCAAAATTTCATCCCCCCGGGGGGCTTGCGGCAGGGGATTTAATATGCTTTAATGATGCCACAAGGCTCAAATATGCTCATTTTTAAGAGAGAAGGTATGTTACAATGCATATGGCTGATGCGCTCCTGTCCCCGGCTGTAGCGGGCACCATGTATGTGGCCACCGCCGCTGCCGCAGGCGTCTCCGTGATGAATCTGCGCAAGGAAGAAAAAATTACACTGGAACCCACTGCAAAGAAGCTGCCCACCATGGCAGTTATGTCCGCTCTGGTCTTCGCCGGTCAGATGATTAACTACACCATCCCCGGCACCGGCTCCTCCGGCCACCTGTGCGGCGGCATGATGCTGACTGCCCTTTTGGGTCCCGGCGCAGGGTTCCTTTCCATGATGGCGGTGCTGATTATCCAGTGCCTGTTCTTCGCCGACGGCGGCCTCATGGCCTACGGCGCCAACTGCTGGAACATGGCGTTCTACGGCTGCTTCGTGGGCTACTACCTGATTTATAAGCCCATTATGACATCAAAGCTTTTCGCATCCCAAGGAATGAACAAGGCAAACCGCATGCGCATTATTCTGGCTTCCGTCCTCGGCTGTATGCTGACACTGCAGCTGGGTGCTTTCAGCGTAGCGCTGGAAACAAAGCTCTCCGGCATTACGGAGCTGCCTTTCGGTACTTTCGTGGGTCTGATGCAGCCCATCCATCTGGCTATCGGTCTGGTGGAAGGCCTTATTACCTGCGCCGTGCTGCTGTTCGTATATGAGACCCGCCCCGAGCTTCTGAAAGATGTAGCCGCAGACGGTGAGATTGTAAACAAGGCATCCTTAAAGACCACTTTGGCGATTCTTACCGTGGTTGTCGCCGTGGTCGGCGGCGGTCTGAGCCTGCTGGCAAGCGGGAATCCCGACGGTCTGGAGTGGAGCCTCTTCGGCAATGCCGAGGGCGGCTACAGCGAGAACATGGGTCTTGACGAAGAGGACTACGGTGTGCAAAGCGGTGTTGCCGATGCCGCTGCCGAGCTTCAGGAGAAGACCGCATTCCTGCCCGACTATGCCTTTGCCTCCGATGAGGACAACGCTATGGGCACCACCGTTTCCGGCCTTGTTGGCTCTGCCATGGTTGCCGTGCTTGCAGGCGGCGTGTGTCTGGTGGGCGGCTTCTTCCGTAAAAAAGCGGTTGAGAATACTTAAAAAATTTGATACAATGGGCAGGACGGTTTTCACCGTCCTGCCTGTTTTATTATTTTACGGGAAAGGGGGAGCAGTATGGATAACAAAGCCCAAGCAGCGGCATCGGAAATCCGCGCCATGGACGATTTGGCGGCCATGGACTCTCCCATGCACCGTCTGAGTCCCACGGCCAAGGTGCTGATGACCGTTATATACATTCTCACCGTGGTGTCCTTCGGAAAATATGATTTCTCCGGGCTGTTCATCATGGTGCTGTTCCCGGTGCTGGGATATCAGCTGAGCTTCATCCCGGTGTCCACCTGCTTTCGCAAGCTGAAAATCGTCCTGCCGCTGGTGTGCGCTGTGGGAATTGCCAACCCTTTCTTTGACCGCGACATTGCGGTGCGAATCGGAAGTCTCGGCATCAGCGGCGGCACCGTGAGTATGCTGACACTGATGCTCAAGGGCATCTACTGCCTGATGGCCTCCTTCCTGCTCATTGCCACCACAGGCATAGAGGGCATCTGCCATGCTCTGCGAGGGCTCCATGTGCCGAAGCTTTTGACCACCCTGCTTTTGCTGACCTACCGCTATATCGGAGTGCTTCTGGACGAAGTAGCCGTGATGAACGAAAGCTACCATCTGCGCGCACCGAATCAGAAGGGCATCCACATCTCGGCATGGGGGTCATTTCTGGGGCAGCTGCTGCTGCGCACCATGGACAGAGCGCAAAGCCTCTATGATGCCATGCTCCTGCGGGGCTTTGACGGAGACTATCCCTTCCACGCCCACCACCACGGCGGCACATGGCTTGTCATTCCCGTGGGAATTGCGATGCTCGTTTTCCGTTTTGTCCCCATTGCCGCGGCTTTGGGCAGCCTTGTGTGAGGTAGAAAGATGCTTGTTT
Organism: Faecousia sp.; assembly: GCA_045599455.1. Taxonomy (GTDB): domain Bacteria; phylum Bacillota; class Clostridia; order Oscillospirales; family Oscillospiraceae; genus Faecousia. Next base: position 14,322 of record JAZRVX010000243.1, read on the forward strand.
TTGAAAATGTTTCCTATCAATATCCCGGCGGTCACGGACTGGAAAATGTATCCTTCCGCATCGGTGCCGGGGAGCAGGTTGGCTTAATCGGTGCCAACGGTGCGGGGAAATCCACCCTGATGAAGCTGGCGCTGGGGCTTCTTCGTCCCACCGCCGGAAAAATCTATGTGGACGGCACGGAATTGACTTCCGAAAATCTTCCTGAGGTGCGCAAAAGCTTAGGCTATGTCCTGCAGGATTCCGACAACCAGATGTTCATGCCCAAGGTCATCGACGACATGGTATTCGGTCCCATGAACTACGGCTTTACCCGGGAGCCGGCAGAAAAAAAGGCGCGGGAAGTGGCCGCTGCACTGGGTGTAGAATTCCTGCTGGAGCGGCACAACCACCGTATCTCCGGCGGTGAGAAGCGCATGGCCGCCATTGCCACCATCCTCGCCATGGAGCCCAAGGCCATGCTCATGGATGAGCCATCCGCAGCCCTCGACCCCAAGAACCGCAGGCAGGTTATCAACACCCTCAACCGGCTGCCCCAGACCAAGCTGATTGCCTCCCACGATTTGGACATGATTCTGGAAACCTGTGACCGGGTGCTCCTGCTGTCCCACGGCACACTGCTGGCGGACGGAAAGGCCGGACAGGTTCTGCGCAACCGGGAAATGCTTGAAAACTGCGGTCTGGAGCTTCCGTTCTGCCTTGCCGGTGTGCGGGAACGAAAAAATCCATAACTTACCATTAAATTTCCATTAACTGTGTTGTTTTTGACAATGCTGCGATTATAATGGATGAAAAACCCAAAAGGAGAACCCCATGGCAGGTAAATTTGAAGCCCCCAAGGGTCAGAAGGGGAATATCCCCAAGCGTACAAACGCGCAGCTCTCGCGCTCTGACATAACCAAAATGCCGCCTCTTCGCCCGGAGCAGCCCTCTGCGCCCCGCAAACAGGCACCCCAACCTCGAAAACACCCCTCCGCTCCTGCGGCAAAGCCTGTGCGCAAGCGTAAGAAGCAGTTCCCGATTCTGCCCATAATTCTGGGCATTACGGCATTGGTGCTCATCATCGGACTTGTTGTCGGCGGCATCAAGCTTGCAAATTCCTTCAAAAAGAGTACCCCACCCGCCCCCACCGGAAATATATCCATTCTGCCCACCACTGTGCCTGAGACGACGGAGGAGCCAACCACCGTGCCGCCCGAGCCGGAGCATGTGGTAACGACTGCCAGCATCGGCACCGTTGGCGATTTGCTGATGCACAAGCCCATTGTGGACAATTACCGCAGCGGCAGCGGCTGGGATTTTTCCGATATATTCCGCTATATTGCGCCCTATGCAGCTGAGAAGGACTGGGCGGTGGGCAATCTGGAAACCACCTTCGGCGGAGACGATTTCCCCTATCAGGGCAATCCCGCCTTCAACACCCCGGATATCTTCGCCCAAAATGTGAAGTCTGCGGGCTTTGACATGCTGCTGACCGTCAACAATCACTGCTATGACACCCTGATGACCGGCGTGAAACGCTCGCTGGAGGTCAGCCGGGAGGCGGGCCTGAAAACCGTCGGCACTCGCCTGAGCGAGAATGAAAAACGCTATGAAATTGTGGATTTGAACGGCATTCGCGTGGGTATGATTGCCTATTCCTACTCCCACGCCAGAACCGACAAGGGCGTACCCCGGATGAATGTGAACACACCGGTGGAGCAGCCCGCCCTTGTCAACTATTTCTATCAGGATAAGCCCGATGATTTCTACGCTGAGGTAGACCCCCTGCTTGCGCAGATGCGGGAGGATGGCGCCGAGGCCATTATGTTCTTCATCCACTGGGGTGTGGAATACCAGCTGGCGGAGAATGCCACCCAGGACGCCATCGCCCAGAAGCTGTGCGACATGGGCGTGGATGTGATTGTGGGCGGTCATCCTCATGTGGTGCAGCCCATGCAGCTGCTGACAAGCAGTGTGGATGCTGACCACAAGACCGTGTGCATCTATTCTCTGGGCAACATCGTGTCCAATCAGAGACTCGGCAATATCAGCACGGTTTCCACCGCCCACACCGAGGACGGCGCCATGTTCACCGTGACCTTTGAAAAATACTCCGATGGTACGGTGTATATTGCCGATGTTGATTTGCTTCCCACATGGGTCAATATGTACATTTCCGGCGGAAAGCGCAATTATGATATTCTGCCGCTGGATGACAGCAAGCGCGACACATGGCAAGCAGACTTCTCCTTGACCGATGCTCAGGTGGTGAGCTGCCAGAATTCCTACAGCCGCACCATGAATATCGTAGGCGGAGGCCTGAACATCTGCAAAAATTACCTGCAAAGTGCCAAGGATGCCCGGGAAGAATACTACTACGATTTGGCATGGCACCCCGAGAAATACGCAGTTTCTGCTCCGGGGAAGACTGTCAATGAACCCGCCACACCCGATGCTGCATAAGATACCGGCCACGCTTTCAGCGTGGCCGGTTTTTGCATGTCATGTGTAAGAATAGGAGTATATTACTGCGATATTTCGCGTAGGGGCGACTATCAGTCGCCCGCGCAGAATGCGCCCGAGATAATTTGATATCCAATGTGAATTCGATAAAATGAAACAAATTTGCATCGGATTTGTCCGAAATTCTAAAAGGTACTGCGCAGGCCTCTGTAGCCGCTCCTACAGTTTCTAACACAGTTATCATCTCCTTATTCTCACTTACCAAACCGACAAATCCCCATGTCGGCATTGCTTTTTCGGAGCTTTTTGTTATAATAAGAAGAAAGATTGCTGTTATAAGGAGATACCCATGGCAGGACGTTTTGAAGCCCCGAAGGGGAAGAAGGGAAACATCCCCGAATATACTGAAACAAAACCCGGGAAAAAGGATATTCCGTCCCGAAAGGCCGCTCCTGAACAAGTTCCGAGTCCCGAACCTCCCAGGGCGTTTGTCCCCCGGATTTCCAAGGTGAAGCCCAAGCGTAAGCCAAACTATCTCGTTGCTTGCCTCATCGTGCTGGATATTGTGCTGGTGTGCGCGCTGGTCTTTATGGGCGCAAAAATTGCGGGAATCCTGCATGCCCACCCGGAGGAAATGCACATGGCATTTCCCAATGGGCAGGACAGTCAGGCTGAGGAGGTCACCGAAGCAACCACCACCGAACCGCCCACGGAGCCGGAACCCGAACATGTGGTTGCCACGGCGAGCCTTGCCGCTGTGGGAGACCTGCTGATGCATGAGCCTGTGATGAAATCCGGCTATAACGGTGCCGAAAACACCTACGATTTCTCCTCCATTTTTAAGTACCTGTCCCCCACCATCGGAAGCTATGATTACGCTACCGCAAATCTGGAAACCACGCTGGCAGGCTCCGGCAAGCCCTACAAGGGCTATCCCAACTTCAACTGTCCCGACCAGATTGTAAAGGATGCCCAGTCGGCAGGCTTTGATATGCTGCTGACCGCCAACAACCACTGCTTTGACACCGGAATAGACGGTTTCCTTCGCACACTGGAGGTCACCAAGGAAGCCGGTATTGACACCATCGGCACCATGGCGACCCCGGATGACCCCAAGTACCTCATCAAGGATATCAACGGCATTCGATTTGGCCTGATGTGCTATACCTATGAGACCACCAATGGAAAAGGCGATATTCCCGCACTGAACGGACTGCCCATGTACGGCGGCAGCTATGACCTCATCAATACCTTTGTCCCCTCGGCTCCCGAACCCATGTATGACGAAATCCGGGACTATATGCTGGAGATGAAGGAACAGGGTGTCGAGGTCACAGTCCTTTTCATCCACTGGGGCACGGAATATGTGCTGAAAACCGACAAGCAGCAGCCCATCATTGCCCAGGGACTTGCAAATCTGGGCATTGATGTCATCATCGGCGGCCATCCCCATGTGGTTGAGCCCATGCAGCTTCTGGAAAACGCCAACGACCCTGCCCACAAAACTGTCTGCATTTACTCTCTGGGAAATGCGGTGTCCAACCAGAGACTGGGCAATATCTCCCAGATTTCCACCGCCCACACCGAGGACGGTGCACTGTTCACCGTAACCTTTGAAAAATACTCCGACGGTAAAGTGTATATGCTGGACACCAATGTGATTCCCATGTGGGTGAACATGCGCACCCAGGGCGCCCGGGAATACAACATTGTGCCTCTGGACGGAGAAAAGCGGGATGCATGGAAGGCCGCCTTTGATTTGACCGACACTATGATGAACACCTGCGACAAATCCTATAAGCGCACCATGGATATCGTAGGCAGCGGTCTGGAGGCCTGCCGGGAATACCTGTACGAGCAGAAGGAAGCCCGGGAGGAATACTACTATAATCTGGCATTCCACCCCGAGAAATTCTCCACTGCCGCCCCGGTGGAAATTACAATCACCGACACCACGCTGCCGGAAACCGTAACCTCCGAGACCACCCTGCCCGATGCCGCATAAAAAGGAGCTGCCATGAATCACAAACGAATTTACGCTCTGGATGTGCTGAAGCTCCTCCTTGCCTATGTGGTGGCCTTCGGCCACACCGGCATGGCCGTGCGCCCAGGCTCCACCGTCAGTGTCCAGATTTTCTTCATTCTGTCCGGCTTCTTTCTGGCTCGCAAATTCTATGCCAAAGATGAAAGCTACACAGCATGGAACTACACCACGAACCACCTGCGCACCATCTATCCGCACTATCTTTTCTCCTGTGCCATCCTTTTCTGCTATATATTCGCAAGAAGCATGGTAGATTTCTTCCGTGCTCCCAGCGTGCACGGTGTATGGGAAACGCTTCTGATGCTCTATCACCAGATCCCCGATCTGCTCCTGCTGCAAAGCGCCTACCACTGGCACGAAAGCCTGAACTACCCCCTGTGGCAAATTTCTGCCCTGCTCATTGCGGGCTACTTCGTGTATGCCTGCCTGCACCGGGACGAGGTTTTAAGCCGCAGGATTCTATTTCCGGCAGCAATTTTGATGGGTGCCTCCTTCGTGAGCACACAGGATTACCTTTTCTCCAATGTTGGACTTATCTATCTGCCCCTGCTCCGAGCCTTCTATCCCATGTGCGTGGGTGTGCTGACCTATTACTTTACACAGCAGTCCGCCTATGAAACGCTCAAAAGTCACCGGGCAGCCTTTGATATCTGCGCCGTGCTGGCTGTGCTCGGAATCTGGCGTTTTGCCGACTACGGCAACATTTTTCTGGTGACCACGCCGCTGATTATCGCAAACTGCTGTGATGAGGAAGGCTTCCTCGCCAGGCTCTTTCAGGCGGAAATTTTCCGCCGCTGCGGGAAATTGTCCTTCGCTGTCTACTGCAATCATGCGCTGATTTCAAGAGTTTTTCAGGCGCAGATTCTGCCGAGAATGTCCCTGACCACTGCGCAGGCAGCAATGCTCTACCTTGTTATGCTCACCGGCTACAGTGCATTTACCATGTGGCTGGTCGGAAAATGGGAGGCAAAACGCAGAACGAAAGCCGCTGTGTAATCCGAAAAGGCATAAAAAATCCGTACGCATTCTTTCCGAGTGTGTACGGATTTTTTGTTGATTTACAGCGCTTCCTTAATCTTTTTAATCATGTCGTCGTACTCGGCATCGCTCAAAAGGGTTTTGCCGGGGTTCATAGCAAAGGGGGTGCCCCACTCGAACTCACCTTCGTACTTGGGAACCAGATGGAAGTGCAGGTGGCAGCCGCCATCGCCATAGGCGCCGTAGTTGACCTTGCCGGGCTTGAAGACCTTGTGCAGCGCCTTGGCAGCCTTGTTCACATCGGCAAAGAAGGCATCGCGGTCAGCATCACTGATGTCCACCATCTCACTGACATGGTCTTTATATGCAACGATAACACGGCCGGGATGGCTCTGCTCTTTGAACAGAATCAGCTGGCTGACGCCCAAATCGCAAATCTTAATGCCGAAAGCGGCTAATTTTTCGCCGCCGGCGCAGTAACCGCAGTTGCAGTCTTTCATAAATAACAATCCTTTCTGTGTCCTGCCCCCACAGTCAGGGGGGCAGGTTTTTGTGGTTCTTACTTCTTAATCTTAGTCAGAGCCTCGTTGACGGCCAGCTTGACTTCTGCGGAAGCGCCGCCCATCATCTTGAGCATATCGCTCAGGCGCATCATCAGATAGAAGTTGGACATCTCACTGCTGCCCATGCCGCCGCCCATATTGCCGACGACAGCACCCAGCTTCTCCTTCAGAATGGCAGCGGTCTCGGGGTTGCCCAGCAGCACGCCCAGCTTATCCTTCACGGAGTAGTAACCCTTGGGGAACTGCAAAGCCTTGCGGGCTGCCACAGCGGCGGGGTCATTGAACCAGTTGGCACCCTGATTGCCCTCGGGCAGGTCGTAGGCGTAGTTGTGCTCGGCAACGGCGTTGAGCTTGATGGTGTTGCCCTTTACATCGCCGCAGACAGCGGTGACAGTGTTCTCGCCCTCGGCAAGCTCCACATTCTCGAAGACCACAGCATGGTCAACAGCCTTCTGGGTAGCAACTTCCTTTCCGTTCACCACCAAGGTGACCTCATCGCAGTTGGTGTAGACGGTGACGAAGCGCTCCTCGGGAGCACGGTCAACGAAACGCTCACCGCAGACATGAATCATGGGTTCAACCGTCCAATATGCCTTGTAGATGTAGAAAGCATCCTTGCGAATCTTGCGGTCGTAGGTCACCAGACCCTTGTTGTTGCGGCCCTTGACACCGCCCTCGTTACGGGCATCGGCAGCAAAGTCGAACATATTCCACACATGGGTGCTCCACAGATAGGGACGGGTTGCGAAGGTCTTCAGCATCTCGTGATGGTAGTGGGATGCGTATTCCTCGGTGTAGTCGTGGTTGTCGGGGTCGGCGGTGTGCCACTTCAGGATGTTCTCGGCACCGTACTCGGAAACGCCCAGGCAGCGGTCGGGGTTCAGCTTGTGGAACTCATCGAACCAGGGGCCGTTGTCCTCCACATCGCCCACATACCAGCCGAAATAGTGGTTGTAGCTGAGCACATCGGTGATGTACACATGCTCGGAGTTCATGGGAACCATGGAAACCTCTGCCATGGTGGTAAGTCTGCTGGGATCCAGCTCCTTGCACAGGGCGTGCAGCTCGGTCAGGTTCTGATACAGAGGCTCAGTCTCGCCGCCGATGGTAATCTCATTGGAGATGCCCCAGAAGCAGATGGCAGGATGGTTGTAATTCTGGGCAATCAGCTCAATCATCTGGTCGATGGTGTTGTCGTGAGCCTTCTGAGTGGGGATGAACTGGGAGATGAAGGGAATCTCAGCCCACAGGACAAAGCCCTCGTGATCGCACAGGTCATAGAAATACTGGTCATGCTGATAATGGGCAAGGCGGATGGTGTTAGCACCCACTTCCTTGATGAGGGCAATATCCTCCTCGTGGTCGGCCTTGGAGATAGCCCAGCCCTTGTCCAGGCGATCCTGATGGCGGGAAACACCGTGCAGGGGGCAGCTCTTGCCATTGAGGAAGAAGCCGCGCTCGGGGTCAACATGGAAGGAGCGGTAGCCGTAGGTCACAGTAACACAGTCGGCAACCTCCTTGCCCTTGACAAGGGCGGCCTCGCAGGTGTAGCAGTAGGGGTCGGCCATGCCGTCCCACAGGTGGGGATTCTTCACATCCAGCTTGACAACTGCATGCTCGCCGGCTTCAGTCTTACCCTCGGCCACGACCTTGCCGCTTGCGTCCATCAGCTTGACAACCACATCGTAACCCTCGGCATCCACAGGGAACAGGTCAACTCTGGTCTTGCCGGAGCAATGGGGGGTAACGAATACACCCTGGGTACCGGCCTTCATCAAATCAAAGTGGGCAGGCTCCACCTCGATGAAGTTCACATCGCGATACAATCCGCCGTAGAAAGTGAAGTCGGCGCTCTGGGGATAGATGTCGGAGTTGGCATTGGTCACGGTGACGGTGACAGTATTCTTCTCGGGAGCCTGGTCAACATTGCCCGCACCGCCGCCCAGGGGCTTGCCGGGAGCCTTCAGCGCCTCGGTCAGGTCGAAACGGAAGGTGGAAAAGCCGCCCTCGTGCTTGCCCATTTCGCGGCCGTTGCAGTATACGGTTGCTACATGGTTTGCACCGCGGATTTCGATGTACTGCTTCTTGCCGGGGGTGACGGGGGGCACATCCAGCACATAGGTGGCAATGCCGCGCCAGTAGTCGGCACCGCCGTCCTGACCGTCATAAGCATTCCAGGTGTGAGGAAGTGCAACAGGGGCAAATGCCTCACCCTGCTTGGCAAACTGAGCACCAATAATGGGGGTAATGTTTCTCATAGCATGTTCTCCTTTCAAAATGGGCATAATTCGTTATTATGTCTAAAAATATTGTAACAAAAACAGTGCGTCCTTGTCAAGATTGCTCACGGGATAAATGGGATATTTTCGTCAAAAATGTTGCGTGCACTTCGGCTTTCGGTATTCCTGTCCGGTGTCGCAGATACCGGGGTTTTCCTTGCATTTTCCGCCCTGTTATGTTAAAATTTGATGGATTATACGGCCTTAACTGCCTGCCGTCTCCGGGAGAAACTATGAACAAAAAGAAATGGACGCTTGCCCTGCTCATTGCACTGATTGTGGCGTGTATGAGTGCGGCGGGCATACTGATTTGGGGCAATTTCATAGACCACAGCGGCTGGATTCTGCGCGGCAGTCAGTACTACTGCCTGACATCCGAGGGCGAATACCTGACAGGCTTTCAGACCCTGGATGGGGTAACCTACTATTTTGCCCCGGACGGATGTATGCAGACGGGTTTTGCCGCCATTGACGGAAAAACCTACTACTTCGGCACTGACGGTGCACAGCGACGCGGCCGGTGCACCATCGACGGAGTCGGTTACTGCTTCGGTGCCGACGGCGCTCAGCTCACAGGCTGGGTGGAGGTGGACAGCCGCCGATACTACTATGATGCAGACGGACGGATGCACACCGGCTGGCTGGATGACACATGGTTCCTATCCGCCGACGGCACCCCCGTGACCGGGGCGCAGGAGCTGGATGGAACAAAATATTTTTTCGATGAAAGCGGCAAACGACTCTCCGGCTGGGCAGACACTGCCGAGGGACGCTTCTACTTCCTGCCCGAAGGAGGCGTGGCCACCGGGCGGCAGGTTCTTAACGGCCGGCTCTATCTCTTTACGGACTACGGAACCCCCATCACCGGGTGGTACACCGAAGGTCACAACACCTATTACCTGACGGACAATGGCGCGGCGGTTGGCCCATGCATCATCGACGGGCAGCTTCATTACTTCTCCCCGCAGGGCATTGAGGTAATTCTCGTCAATACCTCCCACAAGATTCCGAAGGATTATAACCCCACCATCGTCCCCTTCGTGAACTACCACCAAATCGTGGACTACGCCAAAGAGCCCCTTGAGAAGATGCTCTCCGATATGGCAGAGCAGGGCATCAAATATACCCTCAACAGCATCTACAGAACCCGCGCTCAGCAGCAGGAGATTCTGCGCCTGCGCACCTCGGAATATGAGCAAAGCGGCTACAGCTATGAAGCCGCCTATGCCAAGGCAAGGCAGACCGTGGCTCTGCCCGACACCAGCGAGCATCAGCTTGGACTGGCAGCGGATATTTTAGGCAAGGAAGCCAATGCTTGGCTTGCCGAGCACTGCTGGGAATACGGCTTTATTCTCCGCTACCCCGGCGAAAAAGCCGCCATCACCGGAATTGCCAACGAAAGCTGGCACTTCCGCTATGTAGGCACCGAGGTCGCCATGGACATGAAGAATACGGGCTTGTGTCTGGAAGAATATCTGGGTGCCGCTCCGGTGCTTCACTAGGAGGAAAGCATGAAGAAAAGAATCGCAATGCTGTTGGCACTTCTCACACTGACAGGGTGTGCTTCCTCTCCTTCCAAGCCGGCACCCACTACAGAACCCGTGCCGACGGAACCCGAACCCACCGCCATCCGCAATGAGCCTGTTGTGAAGGCAAACGCAAACCCCGACAGCATTTTCTTCACGGACTGCTACGAGGAGCGCAGTGTCAGCCCGGATGCCATCGCCGCCACATGGGGCGAAGCGACCCTCAGTGCGCAGGCTCTGCGGGTCTACTACGCACTGGTTCGCGACGACTTCCTCCGAAGCGACACCGCGGAGCCTGCAAAGGACGTTCCTTTGTGGGCACAGATTAGCCCTGCAAGTGCGCAGGGCCTTTCCTGGGAGCAGTTTTTCCTGCGCCGCGCAATTTCCCTGTGGCAAAGTGTCAGCGCCTTAAATTATGCCGCCGCTCAGCCCGGCATCTGCCGTGATTCCGGGTATCTTCCCAACGAAGCCCAGCATCAGCTTTATCTTCCGGAAGATTATCCCGTTCAGCGCACGATTTATCACCCCGAGGAAGCCTACACGTTGCCTTCCATGCACCGGCAGTACATAGATAATCTTCCGCAGCATCTGCAATCGCTTGCCGAGAATACGGGAATCGATATGCAGAGTCTGCTGACTGTCTGCACCGATATCAACCGTGCCTACAGCTATTACACAGAGCTGAATGCTTATGCAGAATATGACAGCCTCTCCGACAATCCAAACCGTGTGAATATTCGGCAGATGCTGATACTGCCGGAGGGTGGGATTCTGCCCGATGGCACTGTACAAGCCTCTGAAGCCTCCTGGCAGGATGCCGAAGGGCTGGCCCGGGAACATCTTTCCCGGTGGAGCAGTGCCTACGCGACCAAGGTGCATCCGGAAGCCAGCTTTGCAAATCTGGCCCACGGGCAGTCTGCCGATACCGCCACTGCCGTGGATGGCGGCGGGCTTCATGCCATTGCTCCCGGCCAGTTGATTGCCGAGCTCGATACATGGTGCTTTGACCCGAGCCGTCAGCCCGGGGATACCGCTGTGATTCCGACCGCCTACGGAATCAGCGTAGTCTACTATGCCGGTGAAACCACCGAGCAGAGCAAATCTGCCGCCATGGCCGGGATGCTCGAATCCCTTCGGCACAGCTTTGACTGCCGGGTGGACTATAGTGCGGTTTCCCTGAGTGGTATATCCGGGAGCCTGCGCTTATCCGATGTCCTCTATCCCGATATCGGCCATGAACAGATTTCTGAAATCCCCACATTTTTCCAGCAGGACTACCCCTATGTTGATTGCGGCGGCGTATCCATGCCCATCGGCGGGTGCGGCTTCACAAGTCTTGCCATGGTGGCAACCTATCTATCCGACACGCTGATTACCCCCACGGAAATGGCCCGGCGCTATGCCCGGGAATTCGGAAGCCCGGGCGGTGTCAACGGCGATATATTCACAAGGATAACCCCGGAATTGGGCTTTTACTGCGCCGAAATCAGCAGCCTGTGGCCTTCCGTGGAGGAAGCCATGGCACGCGGGCGGCAGGCCGTCAATCTGCAGATGTCGGGCCCCTTCACTACGGGCGGGCACTATATTGTTCTGGCCCATCTGCTCGGCGACGGCACCGTGGCGGTGCGTGATCCCAGTATTACCCACTATGTCAAGCTCTCCGGCTTCCGGGACGAGGGCTTCGAGCCCCGAATTATCCGGATGGGCGCAACCCAGTTCTGGATTTTCGACAACAAAATTCTGACTATTCCCGCCTGCACCCGCTGCGGAAACGGCGACAGCTATGCGCTGCAAAACGACTATGTATGCCGCAAATGTCAGATTGCTCTGGACAGGCGCGAAAGCTTTATGTCCAATGCCATGACTGTATTCGATTAAGGAAAGGAGGTACACAAATATGAAACGATTGGTGTGGATTTGTGTACTGCTTTTCGTCCTGACCGGCTGCGCTGCCTCCTCGCAGGTGCCGGATTCCAATATTCGCTGGGAGCAATTGCAGCCTACCGGCTCCATGAATCTTTCCTATGCCGATGCTTTCTCCGTCACCTATTACGAAGACTATTCCCTGATTTCCATTCAGGAGGTGGGAGAATATCTGCTGGTGCCCGAGGGCAGGGAAGTTCCTACCGGGCTTCCCGCGGGAATGACCGTCCTGCGGCAGCCTCTGGACAAAATCTATCTGGCAGCTACCTCTGCCATGGACTTATACCGGGGGGCAAATGCCCTGGAGAATATCCGCCTGACCTCTCTGGATGCGCCGGGCTGGTACATAGAGGAGGCCAAGCAGGCGCTTTCCGATGGGCGCATGGTCTTTGCGGGCAAATACAGCGCCCCGGACTATGAGCGTATTTTCGCGGAAGCGTGCAATCTGGCGGTAGAATCCACCATGATTTACCACACCCCCGAGGTCAAAGAGCAGCTGGAGCGGCTTGGCATCCCGGTGCTGGTGGAGCGCTCCAGCTATGAAAGTCACCCGCTGGGGCGGCTTGAGTGGATAAAACTCCACGGTATGCTGACCGGGCATCTAAACGAAGCCTGTGAATTCTTTGACCGAACCTCGGCAGCCGCCGAAGAAACCATGCAGCAGCCGAAAACCGGGAAAACCGTCGCCTTCTTCTCCGTCAGCTCCACGGGCACCGTGACCGTGCGCAAGGCTTCGGACTACATCGCACAGATGATTGACCTTGCCGGAGGCTCCTACATCTTCTCCGATTTGGATGGCGACAGCGCCACCTCCACCCTGAATATGCAGATGGAGAGCTTCTTTGACCGCGCCCGGGATGCCGATATTCTCATCTACAACTCCACCACCGCCGGAGAAATACAGAGTTTGGACGAACTCTATGCTCTGAGCGGCATGTTCCGGCAGTTCTCCGCCGTGCGCAGCGGAAATGTCTACTGCACGGGCAAGAATTTCTTCCAGCAGACTACGGCTCTTGCCCCCTTCATGGTGGAAATCGGCGCAGTGGTCAGGGGAGAAAGCCCGGAAAATCTGCAATACTTGCACAAACTGAGATAAGGAGGGACTTATATGGACAGAGGACACCGCATCGTCCTTACCTATGGTGTGCTGATTATCCTTTTATGCGCGCTGTTTCTGGCAAATATTGCGCTGGGCTCCGTGTCCATGTCCATCTCGGAGCTTCTCGGCGGACTTTTCGGCAATAACCGCTACAGTCCCATCCTTCGCGACCTGCGCCTTCCCCGGGCACTGGCGGGGCTGCTGCTGGGCGGCGCACTGGCCGTGTCGGGCTTTTTGCTTCAGACCTTTTTCGCCAACCCCATTGCAGGCCCCTTCGTGCTGGGTATTTCCTCCGGTGCCAAGCTCACCGTGGCTATCACCATGGTTTCCCTTATGAGCGGGGGCGTGGTTTTAACCTCCGGTGCCATGATTACCGCCGCCTTTGTAGGCTCCATGATTTCCATGGGGCTGGTACTGCTGCTGTCGGCGAGAGTGCAGCAAATGTCCCAGCTGGTCATCTGCGGTGTCATGGTGGGCTATATCTGCTCGGCCGTGACGGATTTCCTCGTAACATTTGCCGATGACTCCGGCATTGTGAACCTGCACAACTGGTCCATGGGCAGCTTCTCCGGCATTTCGTGGGAGAATATCTATGTATGCGCTCCGGTGGTGATTGCGGCACTGATTGCCGTGTTCTTTCTGTCCAAACCCATGCTTGCCATCCAGATGGGAGAGGTCTACGCCCGAAACATGGGTGTGAATGTGAAGGCGTTCCGCACAGCGCTGATTCTTCTCAGCTCCCTGCTTTCTGCCTGTGTCACCGCCTTTGCAGGTCCCATCTCCTTCGTGGGCATCGCGGTGCCTCACATCGTCAAACGCACCTGCAAGACCGCCAAGCCCATTGTGATTCTGCCCGCCTGTTTCTTGGGCGGCAGTGTATTCTGTCTGGGCTGTGACCTGCTGGCAAGACTGATATTCGCCCCCCGGGAGCTGAGCATCAGCTCCGTGACGGCAGTCTTCGGCGCTCCCATCGTCATCAGCATTATGCTCAGCAGAAAGCGGGGTGCATGATGGAACATCTCTTTTTACAGGCAAGTGACCTTGTGGTGGGCTACAACGGCAAAGCCGTTCTGGGAAAAATCAATCTGGAAGTCCGCCGGGGGGAAATTCTCTCCCTCATCGGTCCCAACGGCGCCGGAAAATCCACCATCTTAAAAACCATCATCCATCAGCTCAAGTCCATCGCCGGCACCGTGGTGCTGGACGGACACGCCATGGACAGCCTGAGTGAACGGGAAATTGCAAGGAAGCTGTCCGTCGTGATGACCGAGCGGCTTCGCCCGGAGCTTATGACCTGCCGGGATGTGGTCGCCACAGGCCGCTATCCCTATACCGGACGCTTTGGCATTCTAAGCCCCAAGGACGAGGAAATCGTAGATGTATGCATGGCGCAGGTGTCCGCCGGAGAACTGGCCGAGCGGCCTTTCGACTGCATCAGTGACGGTCAGCGCCAGCGGGTGCTCCTTGCCCGGGCACTATGTCAGGAGCCGGAAATCATCGTGCTGGACGAGCCAACCTCCTTTCTGGATGTGCATCACAAGCTGGAGCTGCTGCACATTCTGAAAACTCTGGTCAAAGATCGCAATGTGGCCGTGATTATGAGTCTGCATGAGCTGGATTTGGCACAGCGCATTTCCGACCGTCTTGTCTGTGTCAGTCCCCGGGGCATCGAATTTCAAGGCACGCCGGAGGAAATCTTCCGTCCCGGACGAATGGAAGCCCTCTACGGCATGGAAAAGGGAAGCTTCTACGCCCCCTATGCTTCGGTGGAACTTCCGAAAGCGCAGGGAGTCCCCCGGGTCTTCGTCATCGGCGGCGGGGGAAGCGGTATCGAAACCTATCGCCGCCTGCAGCGGCAGGGCATCCCCTTTGCCGCAGGCGTAATATCGGAAAACGACCTCGACTATCCCGTGGCGAAAGCACTGGCAAGTGAGCTGATTACCGTCCCCGCCTTTGGCGTCGTAGACGAGGAAGCCATCGCCCGGGCAAGAGCGGTCATATCCCGCTGTGAGGAAGTTATCTGCACATTGCCCGCTTTCGGGGAAAGCAATCGGAAGCTTGAACTTCTTTGGAACGAATGTAAATAGTCAACACCGCCGATGGAGTCCATCGGCGGTGTTTCTTATTCTCCCACAGCTTTGTTGGTGAGCATGGTATAAACTTGCTTTAACTTGGAGGGTCTTCCCATGTGGGCGGGCTTTTCGCCAAGACGCATAGCGCGGGGGGTTTTGCTGTCGGCGGCAACCCACTGGGGCAGTCCCTGCCCATTGGGATTTCCCGTGCGGACGAAGTTCAGAAGGTAGGAAACCATCTGCTCCGACAGCTCATCATCTTTTTCTTCCATAGGCCGCCAGGAATTGCGGTGGGTACCAAACCAGTACCACAGGTCGGCAGAGTGCCACGCACCGCACTTGTCACCGGGGAGCTGACGGTCAAAATACCACAGGTAGCTCGGAACCTCCTGCGCTGCGCACCATCTGGCCGCCATGCCATAGAGGATGGGCGGCATCATATCCTGAGAGGTAGTGCCCGCCATATAGGGGATGGGCATCTGTGCGCCCTTTTGGAGCAGCTCCACACCCGTGCCCACAATCAGTCTGCCATCCATGCAGGGGAAGCATCCGCCGCCCTTCATTTCCTTCTTGGTTACATCCCAAGCAGCAAAAAGCTTCTCAGGTGAGATTGCGCGGAAGGCCGCCAAATCGGCACAGTCGGCATTTTTCATCACCGCTTTCCAGAAATCGTAGGTCTGCTCCGCCGGAGCGGCAGAGAGCATCTTGTGCACACCCGCGCCGCTGGACATGACAGCCTTCCGGAACAGCCCCTTGGACATGGGGCTTAAGGAATGCTGCTGGACACTCATGCCGCCGGCACTCTGTCCCATGATGGTGATGTTCTCACTGTCGCCGCCGAAGGCTTCAATGTTATGCTTGACCCATAAAATGGCCGTCTGCTGGTCATACAGGCCGTAGTTTCCCGTGAAGCCCGCTTCCTCCTTTAATTCCGGAAGCGTGACAAAGCCCATGGGTCCCAGACGGTAGTTCAAGGTCACGCCGATAACGCCGTGCTTTGCCCACACGGGTTCATCGAAATGCTTCTCGTGGCCGCATCCGCCGGTAAAGCCGCCGCCGTGAATGTACACAAGGACGGGGAGCTTGTCGCCGGGCTTGGCGGTATCCGGGGCGAAGATATTCAGAAACAGGCAGTCCTCGCTGTAATCGTAGTGCTCGCCCTTGCGAAATTCATTGTAATAGAAAATCTTCTTGAGATTTTCTTCCTCATTATAAAAGCTTCGGGGCTGGTAGGAACAGGCACCATAGGCAGATGCATCATACACACCCTCCCAGGAGGTGACCTCCCGGGGATATTCCCAGCGCCCGGCGGTGGCATAGCGGATGCCCTTGTAAGCGGCGGTACCGGGATGCTTGCCCGCCACGCCCTGTAGATTTCCGCAGGAAGTTGAAACCAGATAGTCCATAAGGTTCTCCTTTTATCGGTTATTCCAAGCCGCAGGCATCCACGGATATTTTTCGTTGTTTTCCTTGCCGTATTCCTCCAGCTTTCGCATCTGCTCCACCACATGGGGCATATCCATGCGCTCCACCATCTTGCAGATGGCGTCGGCACCCTTCTGCGCCTTGGCATCCCGGGTGGCAATATCGGGAATGTCGGGAGTGGGCATATGGTCGGAATTCTCACCGAAGCAGTAGCCCACGGCGGCGGACTGATAGCCCAAAGAGAACAGGTCATTGAAGGGCGCGCAGCTCTGCTGCTTTGGCTCACCGAAGCCCGTGACCAGGGGCACATCGTCCAGACGGTTCATAATCTTGTAAGCGCCCACGGTGATGTCGTGGAAAATGGCAAAGTCGGTAAACAAATCCCGATTCTTGCCCATCTGCATCATCATATCCATATAGAGGATGGGCACACCCGTCTCGTCATAAAAGTCCCGCACCATGGGGCAGATGGTCATGTGGGCGGGGCCGTGGAAGCTGAGGTAAACCTGACGCTTGAAGCCCAGCCGCAGCAGGCTTCGGGCAATGGCGCCTAAGTAGTCGATACCCTGACGGACAGTGACCTGCACTGTGCCTCTGCCGGAGGCGGTGGCACCGGCATAGAAATAGGGAAGACCCGTCAGCACCAGGCCGTCGCAGCTTTCTGCCATCTTCAGCGCATAGGCCTCGCTGATGACGGTCTCGCAGTCCAGCGGGAATCCGCCGTGCATCTCCGTGGTGCCCACGGGGACGATGATAATGTCATTGTGCTTTAAGTATTCCTGCACCTCGGAATTGAGGCACTTGCCCAGAATTCTTGTACGCATTTCCATAGATAACTCCTTTCTTGCAGAAAGAGGCGACACTGATGTGCCGCCTCTGACATTCAACGGATATTACTTGGCAGAAGCCTTCTCAGCCTTGGCGGCAGCAATCTTGGCACGAACCTCGGGGGTGATATTCCACACATACTGGAATGCAGCCCAGGAGCCAATCAGGAAGATGCCGGGCACCAGCACGCACAGAGCCTTGATGCCGGTGATGGTAGCGGCGGTCTGGACAGCACCTGCGGTGGTATTGTAGCCAATCCAGCCCAGTGCCAGAACGGCAGCGGAGTTGCCCACGGTCTGGCCGATACGGCGGCAGAGGTTGAAGGTGCCGTAGATGGAACCCTCGGTACGCTTGCCGGTGAGGTACTCGTTGTAGTCGATAGCTTCACCAACCATGCCCCACTGCATCTGGATGGAGACCATGCCGATGCCGGAAGCCAGTGCGCTCCAGATGATGTGCACCATGGCGGGAACCTTCATAACCATGTGGGCAGCGAACAGAGCCACATACAGCACGCAGCCGATGAGCAGGCTGTGCTTGATGGTCTCGGTCAGACCCAGCTTCTTGGCAATCTTGGGGGTGACAATCAGGACAACAATCATCAGGGGCATGGACAGCAGGCTGGACATACTCATAAGACCCACATTGCCCAGAACATCGGCATACATATAGGTGCCCAGAGTGGAGCCCACATACTGCATGGTGCAGATGCAGATACCATGCAGGCACAGAGCCAGGAAAGCACGGTTGACCTTGAAGACATTCAGAATGTCGGTGAACTTGATATTGTCGGCAGCATCGGCAGGAGTCTCCACGATGTTGCGCTCCTCCGTCCAGAAGTAGTGCAGGAAGCAGAATACGAAGCCGATGACTGCGCACACAGCGCCGCCGATGCCGTAGCCCAGTGCATTGGAGTCACCGAACATGGACAGGAAGATGGGGAAAATCACAGTGGGGAGGATGTTGCCGACCATGCCGCCGAAGCCGCGGGCGGAGGACAGGGAAGCGCGCTCCTCATCGGTGTTGGCCATGGCGGACAACAGGGAGCCCATGGGGATATTGAACATGGTGTAGGTGCCTTCGTAGAGAATCTTGCACAGGAAGAGCACAATCAGCATGGAAGTGCCGGTGAAGAAGGTGGGAACCGTCCAGAATACGATGGCGGTGATGCACACCAGGGGAGCGGAGCGCAGCAGCCAGGGACGGAACTTACCCTTGGGATTGCGGTTCTTGGCGAACACCTTATCCATCAGGGCACCCATCAGGGGGTCATTCACGGCATCCCAGATGTTCCAAATCAGCAGCAGGGTTGCCAAAACAACGGTATTGACTTTCAGGACATTGACATAGTAGCGGGTAACATACGCACCCATCAGAGCGAAGGTCATGCATCCGCCCAAATCGCCCAAAGCGTAGCCAATCCAATGCTTCCTGGTCAGCCCGCCGGGGGTTTTCTCTTTCTTTGCCATAGGGAACTCCTTCTTTTCTTCTGAATTTGCGGGCAGCGGGGCTGCTCACATTTCTGATTTTATCCTAGCAAAATTCAAGCGCAATGTATATTGCAATTATAGCAAAATAGATTGCAAATCTTACAAAAATATGCTAGATTATGCACAAGAAAAGAAATGCAAGGGAATGATTTTTGTGAAACTCGATGAATTAAGCAAAATAGCCCGGATGCTGCCGCCCAATATGACATCGGAGCAGACCGCCCGATTTCTGAAAGAGCATGGATATGACCCGGGTGGGTTCTATCAGGAGATAGAAATGACCGACCGATTTGTTGACACCCATCGGGATGTGAGCCATGCATACACCGTTGTAAATCTGCACTCCCACAGCTTCTACGAAATTCTGTATATCTGCAATGACTGCGATGTGGAATACTTAGTGGGTGCAGAGCGCTACCGTCTGCAAAAGGGGGATATCGTCATCGTCGCCCCCGGTGTCAGCCATCGCCCCATACTGCCCGAACGCTTGCAAACGCCCTACCGCCGCTATGTCATCTGGCTGAGCGTGGAGTTTGCCCAGCAGATGCGCGGGCTGTTCCCCAAAGAGGTGGAAGAAATTCCCCGGGGTGCATCCTTACTGCGCACTGCCGGAACCCGATGGGAATTTTTAGGAGACTATTTCGCCCGGGGCGTGGAGGAAAGCGAACGCAAAGCCCCCTTCTGGCGCTCGGCGGTCTACGGCAATACAATTTATCTTGCCGGGCAGCTCTACCGCGCCATTTCCTCCGGGGACTATGCAGGGCTGAAAGCAGAGAAGCCGGAACTTCTGGACGATGTGATGGCATATGTGGAGGCCAATCTGTCTCGAAAAATCACGCTTTCGGATATTTCCCGGGAGTTTTATGTGAGCAGCAGCACCATTTCTCAGCTTTTCCGCAAGAAGATGGGGGTATCCTTCTACCGCTGCGTGACTCAGCGGCGGCTCATCGCCGCCAAGAATCTGATTCTCGACGGCACCCCGCTGGAGTCCGTCAATGAACAGGTGGGATTTACGGACTACTCCACATTCTACCGCGCCTTTAAGCAGGAGTACGGCGTCAGCCCTCGGCAATTCCGCACCGGCTTCGGTGAAAAATCGGTGTGATTGGCGATAAAGATTCAGCCGTCAGCCATCAGGCTTTAGGCATCAGTTTTGGAGCGTAATAGTTAGCGATACGCGCCGATTTTACTGCCACTGATGCCTGATGGCTGATTCCTGAGGCCTGCGAGCAAAGCGAGCCAAAGCTTCCTTTTCCCCATCCTAAAAATGGAAGCGGGCAGCCCACCGGGCTGCCCGCTTCACGAAGAAAGGGAATATGCCTTCGGAAGAAAGAGGATGCTTTTCTTCCGCGCACGAGTGAAATGATGTGACGGTCTTACAGAACCACGCCGTCCTTGAAGATGGAGATTTCACGGAAGCCCTTCACTTCCGCGCAGGTCTGCTTGCCGGAGGCGACCTCCAGAACCAGCTGCATGAGACCCTCGGCGGCTTCGTCCAGAGTAGCAGTGCCATCGGCAACCACACCGGCATTGAAGTCAATCCAAGTGGACTTCTTGGTGGCAAGGGGCGTATTGGTGGCAATCTTCATGGTGGGAGCGGGTGCGCCGAAGGGCGTACCACGACCGGTGGTGAAGAGCACCATATGGGCACCGGCAGCAGTCAGGGCGGTGGAGGACACCAGGTCATTGCCGGGGCCGTAGAGCATATTGAGCCCCTTGGTGGTAACCGCGTCACCATAGCCGATGACATCCATAATGGGGGCAGAGCCGCCCTTCTGGACACAGCCGCAGGACTTATCCTCCAAGGTGGTGATGCCGCCGGCCTTATTGCCGGGGCTGGGGTTCTCATAGACCACTTCGTTATGGGCAAGGAAGTAGTTCTTGAAGCCGTTAATCATATTCACAGCCTTGTGGAAGACCTCTTCGTTTACGCATCTGTCCATCAGGAAGCCCTCGGCGCCGAACATCTCGGGTACCTCGGTGAGCACCGTGGAGCCGCCCTGGGCAACCAGCATATCGGAGAAGCGGCCAACGGTGGGGTTGGCGGTGATGCCGGACAGGCCGTCGGAGCCGCCGCACTTCATGCCGATGACCAGCTCGGAAGCGGGGATTTCTTCACGGTTAAAGGAAGCTGCGTAGGCAGCCAATTCTTCCAGAATGGGGCGGGCAGCCTCCAGCTCATCCTCCACAGCCTGACAGGTCAGGAACTTAACCCGCTTCTCGTCAAACTCACCCAGCTCGGCAACAAACTGCTCGTGGGTCAGGTTCTCACAGCCAAGGCTTAATACCAGCACGGCACCGGCGTTGGGATGGCGGGTCAGCGCGGCCAGCAGCTTTCGGGTCTGGGCATGGTCAGCGCCGGTCTGGGAGCAGCCGAAGGGATGGGTGAAGGTGTACAGGCCCTCCACGGAGCCCTTTACCAAATCCCGATTGTCCCGCACCAGTGCCTTGGCCACATCGTTGACACATCCCACGGTGGGAATAATCCAGATTTCATTGCGGATGCCAACCTTGCCGTTGGGGCGGCGGTAGCCCATAAAGGAACGGGTGGGCAGGGGAGCGGGATGGGCAATCTTGGGATTGTAAGTGTATTCCAGTTCGCCTTCCAGATTGGTTTTCATATTGTGGGTGTGCACCCATGCGCCGGGGGCGATGGGCTCCACGGCGTGACCGATGGCAAAGCCGTACTTCACCACGGACTCATTGGCCGCAATGGCTTTCAGCGCCATTTTGTGACCCTGCGGAATGTCCATCACTGCGGTGACACCGGCAAAGACGGTTCCGGCAGAAATGGGATGCAGAGCAACGGCCACATTGTCATTGGGATGGATGTGGATAAAATCAGGCATATTGTTTCTCCTTTTTGAAACGAGAACGAATCATTTTTGTCCACAGCAGAGCAAACCGAAGGCTTTCAATCCCCTCAGTCAGCTTCGCTGCCAGCTCCCCTTTCCAAGGGGAGCCTTTGACAACGCAAAACAAATTACAGGCAGGAAGCGTAAGCGGCGATGGTGCCCTCGGTGCGAATCTTCTTGAGGTTGGCAACCGTAGCGGCCTCGAAGCCGGGAACCTCGGTCAAATCCTGACCCCACATCTGCTGATTGGTCATGACGGCGTGGACAAGGTCTTCGACGCTGTCATCTTTGTGAGCGTAGTAGAACTCCAGAGCCCAGCGGTCATCGGAGCAGGTGTAGGTATTGCCCTTGGGACGGCGGCAGACGAGACCTGCATCGGTCAGCTCCTGAATGTCATTGCTAAAGAACGCAATGTAGGCGGCAAAGCTCATGGTAAGGCAAGTGGGGAGCTTTCCGAACATCTCGATGTACTCCAAGAAGCTGGGCATATTTCTTGCGCGCCACTTGGAGGTGGAGTTCAGGGTAATGCTCATAAGCTCGTGGTTGACGAAGGGATTGTTGAAGCGATCCTGCACAGCGGCAGCGAAGTTCATCAGGTCGTCCTTATCCAAGGGCAATGTGGGGATGACTTCTTCGTAGAGCATCTTGTTCATGTAGCCGCGGATGGAGTCGTTGAACATGCAGTCACGGACGATATCGAAGCCGCCCAGGTATGCGCCGGGGACAAAACCGGTGTGAGCGCCGTTCAGGATGCGAACCTTGCGCTTCTTGTAGGGGGTGACATCGGGCACGACGATGCAGTTGACACCGGCAGCCTTGAAGGGCAGCTTCTCAGCCAGCCAATCGGGGCCTTCAATGTTCCACACGCCGAAGACCTCGCCCACATCGGTCAGAGGATCGGTGTAGCCGTTGGCCTCGTCCAGTCTGGCAACCTCGGCGGCATCGCGGATGCGGCCGGGCACAATGCGGTCAACCAGGGTGGAGCAGAAGGTGCACTTCTCATTGACATAGGTGCGGAAGGACTCGGTCAGACCCCACTGGTCAATGTACTGATTGACGCACTTGAGCAGTTCCTTGCCGTTGTTGTCAATCAGCTCGCAGGACAGAATCACAAGGCCGTCCTTGCCTGCCTGAAAGCGCTTGTACAGCACCTGAGTCAGCTTGCCGGGGAAGGAGGAGCAGGGCTCATCGGTGAACTGGCAGGCGGGGTCATACACGATACCGGCCTCGGTGGTGTTGGAGACCACATACTCCAAATCGTCGGACACGGCCACTTCCATCATGGCATCAAAGTCGGCCTTCTCATAGGGATTGAGGCAGCGGGAAACTGAGGAAATCACACGCTTGCGGTCAATCTTCTCGCCGTTCTCGGAGCCGCGCAGGTACAGGGTGTACAGACCCTCCTGCTCATTGATGAGGCTCGCAAGGCCGTTGGCGATGGGCTGAACCAGAACGCACTTGCCGTTCCATCCGGCCTTCTCGTTGGACACATCGAACCAGTAATCCACGAATGCGCGCAGGAAGTTGCCTTCACCGAACTGCAGCACCTTCTCGGGTGCATTTTCCAGAATGTAGCCGGCGTATCCGGACTTTTTCAGGACTTCGTAGTTGAGCTTTTCCATGATAATTTCCTCCGTATATTTCCATTTTGGGACGCTGAGCGCCCTTGATTTTCGCTTGGTACAGTGTTATTATAAATACAATAAATTTGTGAAGGAATAGGGAAAATTGCGGCATTACATTGTGAATCTTGCGGTATAGGAAGGAAGTGGGGGTTTTGGGCAGAAATCTATCGGTTTTTGACAAGCGGCAGACCATGAGCACCCCGAATTTTGAGATTCAGCACAAGCGGGATACCGTGCTCAAGGATGTGGAGCTGCACCACCACGACTTCTATGAAATCTACTATCTGGTCAGCGGAGATGTGACCTATGTGATTGAGGGAAAGCTCTGCCGCATCATGCCGGGAGACCTGCTGCTGGTCAGCCCCCGGGAGCTTCATCAGGTCACCATAGGCCAGAACTCCGCCCCCTATGAGCGCTATGTGCTGTGGGTGGAGGGCGATTTCGTGCGCAGGCTCTCCACGGAGAAATCCGACCTTGAGGTTGGGCTCAACCCCCTGCGCCCGGGTCACACGAATATCCTGCGCTTATCGCCGGAGCAGCAGATTGTGGTGCGCAATCTCATGGAGACCATTTTCGCCGAATCGGAGTCCAAGAGTTTCGGCAGCGACCTTCTGGTGCAGAGCTTGGTGGCTCAGCTTCTGGTGCAGATTAACCGTCTGGCCGAGCACCCGGGCAGCGAGGAATACTTCGTCTACGCAAACCCGCTGGTGTCGGAGCTTGTGGACTATGTGAACCGCCACTACCGGGAAAAGCTGACACTGGATGACCTTGCCGAGCAGTTCTATGTCAGCAAGTATCATTTAAGCCACGAATTTCAGAAGCACATGGGCGTGGGGGTCTACCGCTACATCCAGAAAAAAAGGCTTCAAATCGCCAAAGCTCTCCTGACCCGGGGGGAATCCCCCAGCAATATCCCGGGGCTGTGCGGCTTCGGGGACTACCCCGGATTCTACCGCGCTTTCACCGCGGAGTACGGCGTGGCTCCCAAGGCCTTCGCCCAATCCGCGCGGTGGCATACCGATTAGAGCCAAAGATTTGTAACGCCTTTCTCAAGAAATTATGGTAGCTGTGCATTTGCACTTCGGCTATACTATAAAATAAGAAAAATTTACGGAGGGATTCTTATGGACATTCGCTATTCCGCCCACCCCGGCGATGTTGCCCGCTACACCACCGAGGAGCTTCGCAAGGAATTTTTAATCACCGGACTGTACCGTCCCGATGAAGTCGTGGCCGTCTACAGCCATGTGGATCGCATGGTCACCTTTGGCTGCATGCCCGTGAACGAGACCGTGCCGCTGGACAAGGGTCTGGATGTCTGGGGCAACTTCGGCACCCACTATGTGCTGGAGCGCCGGGAAATCGGCATCTTTAATCTGGGCGGTTCCGGCAAGATTGTTGCCGACGGCGTAACCTATCCCATGGGCTACAAGGACTGCCTGTACATCACCCAGGGCACCAAGGAAGTGACCTTCGCTTCCGACAATGCCGAAAATCCCGCCCGCTACTATATGGTCTCCGCCCCCGCCCACTGCGCCTATGAAACCAAGCTGATTACGATTCAGGACGCCGCCAAGCGCCCCTTGGGCACACTGGAGGGCTGCAACAAGCGCACCATCAATCAGTTCATCCATCCCGCCGTGCTGAAGACCTGCCAGCTGACCATGGGCATGACCGCGCTGGAGCCGGGCAGCAACTGGAACACCATGCCCAGCCATACCCACGAGCGCCGCATGGAAATCTACACCTATTTTGAAATCCCCGAGGGACAGGCCGTCTTCCACATGATGGGAAAGCCCACCGAGACCCGCCACATCGTTATGAATAACTTTGATGCCGTCATCAGCCCCTCCTGGAGCATCCACTCCGGCGTGGGCACCTCCAACTATACCTTCATCTGGGCCATGGGCGGCGAGAATCAGGAATTCGACGATATGGACACCCTGTCCACCCCCGACCTGAGATAAGGAGTTTGCCATGGCATTTGAAATGAACAGTTTTTCCCTGAAGGGCAAGGTGGCTCTGGTCACCGGCGGTGCCCACTCCATCGGCTTTGCGCTGGGTGTGGGACTTGCCCGGGCAGGTGCAACGGTCTGCTTTAACTGCTCCAATGAGGCAAGCTGCGAGCGCGGCATGAAAGCCTACCGTGATGCGGGCATCGAAGCCCACGGCTATGTTGCCGATGTCACCGACGAGGCCGCTGTCAAGGCCATGATTGCGAAAATCGAAGAAGATGTCGGCACCGTGGACATTCTGGTCAATAACGCCGGCATCATCAAGCGCATTCCCATGGACGAGATGTGCGTGGAGGATTTTGCCAAGGTCATCGATGTGGATCTTATCGCCCCCTTCATCTGCGCCAAGGCCGTGCTTCCCGGCATGAAAGCCAAGGGCGCGGGCAAGATTATCAACATCTGCTCCATGATGAGTGAGCTGGGCCGCGAGACCGTCAGCGCCTACGCCGCCGCCAAGGGCGGCCTGAAGATGCTGACGAAGAACATCTGCTCCGAGTTCGGCGGCGCCAACATCCAGTGCAACGGCATTGGCCCGGGCTACATCGCCACTGCCCAGACCGCCCCCCTGCGGGAGCGTCAGAGCGACGGCAGCCGTCACCCCTTCGACCAGTTCATTATCAGCAAGACCCCGGCAGGCCGCTGGGGCACCACCGATGATTTGGTCGGCCCCACGGTGTTTCTGGCGTCGAATGCTTCCGATTTCGTCAACGGCCACATTCTCTATGTGGACGGCGGAATCCTGGCCTACATCGGCAAGCAGCCCTGATTAAGCAAGAAACGCTTCCCTGCATAAACACAGGGAAGTCAGTTTGTCGATAAACCTAAGATAGAGGAGTCATTGCGAACCCAGTGCGCACACTGGGTGTGGCAATCCGTACTCCTAACCTACCGAGAAAGGAAACTGAAAAATAAAGGGGACGGATTCCCACGGTCGCTAACGCTCCCTCGGAATGACCCCACTTCTTTGACAGTCCGGCTTCCCTGCATAAACGCAGGGAAGCGTTTTTATGTTCATTTCTCTCTGATACCGCACAGGCTAAGGCTTCCCCAAAGGGGAAGCCTTAGCCTGTGCGAATGCGGATTATTTATAATTGCGCAGGGTGTCCCGGAGTTCTTTCTTTGTCCGCACACCCAGTTTGGCGCACACCTGCTCCAGTCTTCGCCGGACGGTGTGCTCGGACACATTCAGTCTGCGGGCAATCACCTTGTTGGGCAATTCCTGCAGGACGGCATAGGCATAGGGGAATTCCCCATCGTTAAGCTTCGAGAAAACTGCATCCTCGCTTACCGCCGCCAAGAAAGCACGCATATTCCGCGCAAACTGCGAAGACAGCGCAAGCAGCTGCTGTCGGAACTGCTGCGGATATTCGGCAAGAATCGGCGCCATCACCGATTCAAAATAGCGGTAGCACAGAACCAGAGAAAAGAAGTGTCCGTTTTCATATGCAATCCGTATGGCGGTTCGGGCGTGCTTTTCCGCCGCCGCCATGTCGTTGCGCAGGTAATAAATTCCGGTTAAATAGATTTGCATGTGCTCCATGGCGGCAGCGGCACCGGTCGTGCCCAGGAAGCGGGCAGCCAGCTCCAGAAGCTCCACCTCCGTTGAGTCGGGCGATGCGATTTCGCGGGACATATACACATAGCCGATTTTCAGGCACAGCATGGGAATGCACTGTTCGTGAATGCCGGAGTTGATGGTCTGCGCATAGGCAATGGAGGCGGCGGACTTCACATAGGTCTTGAGGTCATCCAGCAGGACGGCGTAGTCGTCCCTGTGGGGAAAATCGGAGGAGAGCATCATCTGAAGCCGCAGATAGTATCGGGAAAAATCATACACCCGATTCAGCGTCGTTGCGCAGATGCCGGCGAGGTACAGTGCGCCGATTTCCATGCCCATGCCGGATGGATTACTCAGAACAGGCTCCAGCATGGCATAGGCCTCCTGAAAGCGGCATTCCTGCACGCGCTTCACCGCCGACAGGAGAATCTGCTCCTGCCCGGTCAGCTTCTTTTCCAGCTCCGGGCTCCAATCCAGACGGAATATGTACAGCGGGAAGGAGAAACTGTCCTCTTCGCGCTTCTGCACGGAGGATGCGGCGCGCCCGCCGGGCAGAGGTGCGGGCTTCTCGGCATCCCCGGGAATCAGCCAGCTCTTGCCCACCCGCCGAGCTCCGTCAATCCGCCCCTGATTGGCAAGAATGGTAATGCGGGTGGGGGAGATTCCCCATTTTTCGGATGCTTCCTTTGTCGTGATGTATTCCATACCATCGCCCCCATGCTATTATGTGTGCATAATAGCGGAAACGAAAGAAAAATGCAATATTTTTCTTTTGAATCGGCACATTTTTCAATATATTGTTCTTAATCCGTTCACAAATAATCCATTTCTTCCGAAATGATGGACAAAAATAGTTTTCGTATGTAGCTTCCGCAAAACAGAAAAGATGGTATGATAGTGTGGTATTTATGAAGATAGGCGGTCTGTGCCCATTGCAGCCCCGCCGGAAATAAAGAAAGGAAGAAAAATATGAAAAAGATGACTCGTTTCCTTGCACTTCTCACC
>JAZRVX010000244.1:0-1694 GCA_045599455.1 Faecousia sp.
TTCGGGTATCCTCGACTCGGATGGTGTGACGGGCGGTGTGTACAAGGCCCGGGAACGTATTCACCGCGCCGTGCTGATGCGCGATTACTAGCGATTCCAACTTCATGAAGTCGGGTTTCAGACTTCAATCCGAACTACGATGAGTTTTCTGCGTTTCGCTCCACCTCGCGGTCTTGCATCGCTCTGTACTCACCATTGTATTACGTGTGTAGCCCTGGACATAAGGGCCATGCTGACTTGACGTCATCCCCGCCTTCCTCTGGTTTGTCACCAGCAGTTCCGCCAGAGTCCTCAGCATTACCTGTTAGTAACTGGCAGTAGGGGTTGCGCTCGTTGCGGGACTTAACCCAACACCTCACGGCACGAGCTGACGACAGCCATGCAGCACCTGTTCAGGGGCGAGCAAGCTCGCTGACACATCTCTGCATCATTCCCCTGTATGTCAAACCCAGGTAAGGTTCCTCGCGTACCATCGAATTAAACCACATAATCCACCGCTTGTGCGGGCCCCCGTCAATTTCTTTGAGTTTCACCCTTGCGGGCATACTTCCCAGGCGGTACATTTAACGCGTTTGCTACGGCACCCGAACTCCTGTTCGGACACCCAATGTACATAGTTTACTGTGCGGACTACCAGGGTATCTAATCCTGTTTGCTCCCCGCACCTTCGCACCTCAGCGTCAATCATCTGCTAGAAGCCTGCCTTCGCCATTGGTGTTCTTCCAAATATCTACAGATTTCACCCCTACACTTGGAATTCCGGCTTCCCCTCAGCGATTCAAGTTCACCAGTTCTCAATGCAATTCTGGAGTTAAGCTCCAGGCTTTCACACCAAGCTTAGCGATCCGCCTACATGCCCTTTACGCCCAATAATTCCGAACAACGCTTGCACCTTACGTGTTACCGCGGCTGCTGGCACGTAATTAGCCGGTGCTTATTCAAAACCTACAGTCACCATGCTGGCATTCCCTCCAGCACTTATTCCTCAGTTTCAAAAGGATTTTACAACCTTCCGGCCTTCATCATCCACGCGGCGTCGCTCCGTCAGGGTTTCCCCCATTGCGGAATATTCTTAGCTGCTGCCTCCCGTAGGAGTCTGGGCCGTATCTCAGTCCCAATGTGTCCGTTCACCCTCTAAGGCCGGATAACCGTCATTGCCTTGGTGGGCCTTTACCCCGCCAACTAGCTGATGGCCCGCAGGCCGTTCCCCCGGCGAAGCAGTTGCTTCGTCTTCCTCCCCTCCTTCCAATAAAGGGGAGCGTATCCGGCATTACCCTGTATTTCTACAGGCTGTTCCCAATCCGGGGGGTACGTCACCTACGTGTTACTCACCAGTCCGCCACTCTCACGGTAGCAAGCTACCGATCCCGTCCGACTTGCATGCTTAAGACGCGCCGCCAGCGTTCGTTCTGAGCCAGGATCAAACTCTCCATGATTTATTCTTAAGCCCGAAGGCTAAAGATTTACCATTTCGTGTTCTCCATCTTCCTGTTTCTTTCATCTAATGGAATTAATAGCTGGACTTCTGCTTCCTTACCTGTTGATATTTCAGGAAGCATGTCCTATGATTAGTTTCAAGTTCGCTGACATTTCCGTGTATTGCTACACTTTATGCTGTTTGTTTTGTCTTCTTTCCTTCCCTTATTCTGTCAAAGAGCACCGCATCGCTGCGGTGAGATAGAATATATACCACC
>JAZRVX010000245.1:0-1019 GCA_045599455.1 Faecousia sp.
GCAAAGGCTGATCGACCACAATTACCAGTTCACGGTCAGCGAAAAAGCCCGTGAAAATATGGAGACGGTCAAGCGCAACAGCAACAATGTGCTGGACTTCCTTCAATCGGAGGGATATATCCGTTTCAAGGCTGACAGCGAAGCCAGCTCCAAAGCCATCTATGAAGCATATCAGAGGTGGTGCGTGGACAATGCGCAAAAGCCCATGTCCGCAAACCGTATCAGCTCAGAGCTTGCACAGAACGAGCGCCTTTACAATGTAGAGGCCACCAACAATGTCTATTCCGCAGGAAAGCGTGTGAGAGGATTTATCGGAGTGGAGGTGCTGAATCTGATGCCCTATTAAAAAGTGGGAGCCGGAGTTCAAAATTGCCGTACACGCCGTACACTCTGTACGGCACTTTTTGATTCCGTTTCTGATAACGGTTTTGGGGACCGATTTTCCCCAATTTAGAACTAAAACGCAGCGAAAATGGTATTAACCTGACCGTAATTCGCTGCATACAAGGAGTGTACAGAGAAAAAACGCTGTACGGCGGTGTACAGCAGTAGTCCTTGCTGTACAGTGCCGTACACAACAAATCTATTTTTACAGCCGCAAAGCGGCAGAAAGGAATCACTATGAATTTTTACACGAACACCAACAGCAAGCCCGTAATCATCGGCATCGACCACGGCTACGGCAATATCAAAACGGCGCACACCTGCTTCAAGACCGGCGTGACAGCCTATGACAAGGAGCCGACATTCAAGAGCAATCTCCTGATCTATGAAGATCGGTTCTATCTCATCGGAGAAGATCACAAGGAATTTCTGGCAGATAAGATGATGGACGAGGACTATTATATCCTCACCCTTGCCGCCATCGGCAGGGAGCTGAATATCCGTCAGCTTTCCTCTGCACGTGTCCATCTGGCTGTCGGTCTGCCCCTCACCTGGGTAAGCGAGCAGAAGGACGAATTCCGAGCATATCTTCTGAAAAACGAGACAGCAGATTTCAATTTCAGAGGAAAGGATTA
>JAZRVX010000246.1:0-1051 GCA_045599455.1 Faecousia sp.
AAGCTGCAAATATAAGAAGCTTGCCACCCTTTTCTTTGAGCCCTCCACCAGAACCCGCTTAAGCTTTGAGGCCGCCATGCTGGAGCTGGGCGGCAGTGTCATCGGCTTTTCCGAGGCAAGCTCCTCCTCTGCATCCAAGGGCGAGAGCATGGCAGACACCGCCAAAATCTTAAGCTGCTATGCTGACATCATGGCCATCCGCCACCCCAAGGACGGTGCGCCCTTCGTGGCCTCCCGCAATGCGAGCATCCCCGTCATCAACGCCGGTGACGGCATGCACAATCACCCCACCCAGACATTGGCAGACCTGCTCACCATATCCCGTGAGATGGGGCGGCTTAACAATCTGACCATCGGCTTCTGCGGCGACCTCAAGTACGGCAGAACCGTCCACTCCCTGATTGAAGCCATGAGCCGCTATGCGGGCATCCGTTTCGTGCTGATTTCCCCGGAGGAACTGAAGCTTCCCGGCTTTGTGCGCTACAATGTGCTGGAAAAGCTGGGCATTCCCTATACCGAGGTCACCTCTCTGGAAGATGCCATGCCGGAACTGGATATCCTCTACATGACGAGAATCCAGCGGGAGCGCTTCGATGACCCGACCCAGTACGAGCGTCTCAAGGACAGCTATGTGCTGGACACCGAGAAGATGAAGCTGGGCAAAGAGCGAATGAGCGTTCTGCATCCCCTGCCCCGTGTCAACGAAATAAGCGTTGCCGTGGACGATGACCCCAGAGCCGCCTACTTCCGTCAGGCGCTCAACGGTAAATTCATGCGCATGGCGCTCATCTTAAAGCTTCTGGAGGAGGCAGAGCGTAATCCCATTCGGGAGGAGATTGATCCCGAGGGACTGCGCTACGATTTGGTATGCAAGAACCCCCGGTGCATCAGTGCCACTGAGCAGGAGCTTCCCCAGATTTTCCGCACCACGGACAAAGCCGCCGGGGTGCACCGCTGCATCTACTGCGAACAAAAAGCATGACAAGACCGCCGACGGGACTCCCCGTCGGCGGTTGTTGTTTAAAGCATTGTTTATAAGAGAAAGGACGCT
>JAZRVX010000247.1:0-1346 GCA_045599455.1 Faecousia sp.
AAGCAAAAGCACCGCTGAACAGCAACAAAATGCACCGTCGGAGAGCGCGAAAACGACCCGTCCGACAGGGCAGAAACGAACCCCAAACAACCGAAGAAAACAAGAAAAAATATCCGACTCTTATTATCAACACAAGGAGGACGAAAGTCTGTGACGGACGAAGAAATCAAGGATTTCAATCGCATGAATCTGATCCATACCCACAAGGAAGCCGCCTTCGGCGAAGCCTCGGCGCTGTACGGCTATCAGTTCAAAAACGACAACGGCGCTGTACCGCAGATGGCGGAAGCACGGCATTATCTGGAGCATTGGCCGGAGATGCGGCTGAACAATCTCGGTCTGCTGTTCTGGGGGCAGTCCGGCAACGGCAAGACCTTCGCGGCGGCGTGTATCGCCAACGCGCTCTGCGAGCAGATGCTGGATGTGCGGATGCTGACGCTGGGTACCATGCTGAACAAGCTCCCCGGTATGGATTTGCACGATAAGGAATGGTACCTCGCCAGCCTGCGGAAATGCGACCTTCTGATCGTGGATGACTTCGGTATGGAGCGCCGAACCGATTACGCGCAGGAACAGGTTTATGC
The DNA here is from genome assembly GCA_045599455.1 of Faecousia sp. GTDB lineage: Bacteria > Bacillota > Clostridia > Oscillospirales > Oscillospiraceae > Faecousia. The sequence continues at coordinate 585 of JAZRVX010000247.1, forward strand.
CCTCATCAACGGACGTTACCTCGCCAAGAAACCGATGATCGTGACTACCAATCTGAGCCTCAATGAACTGAAATCGCCGGAGACCATCACCGAGCAGCGCATCTATGACCGCGTTCTTGAAATGTGCGTTCCGATCTGCTTCGAAGGCGGCAGTCTGCGGCAGGAGCTGGCAAAGGAAAAACTTCGCACCTATAAAGAGCTGACCCGGTAAAGCAGAACCTGCCCCGTGCATACAGTTTAGATGGAAAGGAGGGCTGGCAGCATGGAACCGATCACGCTGGAACGCATCGAAAATGACCGCAGGATCACCCGCGAATCAGACGGCGAGTTCCTGTACGAATATCAGAAAGCCGTGCTGCTGGCCCTTGTGGAATCCGGACGGCTCACGGAGCAGCAGTACCGATACGCCGAAGAAAAACTGCGGATGCAGCGGTGCGAATTTGAAAGAAGTCATCCCGCACATTCGCAAAACTGAGCATTATCTGCGATAATATAACCGTCACCAAGAGGAGGTGAAATCATGATTTCCGTAGCAAGCTACTGCCGCGTGTCCACGGACAAGGACGATCAGCTCAATTCCTTTGAATCCCAGCAACGTTACTTCCGCGAATACATCGACCGGCAGCCGGATTGGGAGCTGTATGAGGTCTATGCCGATGAAGGGATAACGGGGACTTCCACGAAAAAGCGCGCCCAGTTCAACCGAATGATCAACGACGCCCGCATGGGCAAATTCAAGCTGATTATCACCAAAGAGGTCAG
>JAZRVX010000248.1:0-1126 GCA_045599455.1 Faecousia sp.
TCGCTTCCGGCAAGGGAGAAATGAAGCGGCTCATTCACATCACCACCATACTCCTGACTGAGCCACGCTGCCGCGCCGCGCTCTCTGCCATGCTCACGCATATAGGAGAACATACGGTTTTGGCTGTCCGGGTCTCCGTTCCAGCGCAGGAGGGATTCATCAATATCGTCCTGCGTCAGCTCGCGTTTTGGTTCTTCCTCCGGTCTGTTGCCGGGGAAAGCACGATAGCCGTCTGCACCGAACTCCGCTTCATAGGCGTCCGTTGCACGTTCCGCTTCATGGTCGATGGACAGCATGGTATAGACATTGCGCTCATGGGTGTCCTCATTGACAGCGGAGATCGTCACATCATGCTTGTCGCGGAGCTTTTCAACGTATTCCTCCAGCCGTCTTGCCGGGACACCGCACATATCCACACGCCCGACGTCGGGGATTCTGCGGAAGGACAGATACAGGTCAAGTTCTTCGGCGGCGATCTTAGCATCCTCGCCGTACATTACAAAGAAATCTCCCACCTGATAGAGAACCATATCGTCCGGGTGCTGTTCCTTGACACTGTTATATGCAGTAGGAGCATCATGAATTGCTTTGTACTTTTCCTGTTCCAGTGAGGTCAGATAACGACCTTTTCGGATAAGATCGGTGATTCGCTTGGCAACATCGCCCCATTTGAGCTGGATTTCCGCGCAGTTTCCTTTTTTGAGACTTAATCCCTTGGCACTATGGTCTTCGCTGCTGTGGGTCGCGCCGGACACGGCATGAGAATGACCCCCTCTGCCGTATTCCTCTTTGAGAAAGTCTGCAAGCTCTTTCGGCGTGTGGTTCGCAGAGAAATATTCGTAGATACGGAGCTTGCCGCCTTCCATGCCGGAGCCGCCGGACAGAGATTCTGCGATCTCGTCCTCGGTAATGAAACCTCCGACTTCGGGAAGCTCTGCCATGTCTGTGGTAAATTCCCGACGCTCCAACGACAGGTCTTTCAAAGCCGCATAGATCTGATCGAAATGGTGGTAGTTAAAGCGCATGAGAGAGCGATCTTGCTCTCGCGCCGTCCAGAAAGCGGCAAACTGATCTGTCAGTTGTGCTCTGAATTCGGGATTCATGAGCTGTTCTGCCAGCCGTTCCG
>JAZRVX010000249.1:0-5367 GCA_045599455.1 Faecousia sp.
CTAACTGCGAGGAGATGAGCGAAATCGCTACTGCCGCCGGTGTTGTCCTGGGTGTTTCCGCCGACAATATCTCCGACCTGTACGATACCGTTAAGAAGCTGGAAGCCAAGGGCAACAAGAACCTGGTTCTGGATGTCACCGGCGCAACCGCTAAGGAGGCCCTGGCCAACGCTGTTCAGGTTCGCCGTACCGCTCTGGTTGACGGTGACCGCAGCTTCGGCTATCCCTCCATCGTGAACCTTGCCAAGCTGGCTAAGGGCGATGCTCAGCTGCAGACCGCTTACGCCGCTATGTTCACCGAGAAGTACGCTTCCATCATCGTCATGGAGAACATGCCCTATGCTGCCGCTCTGCCTCTGTACGGCCTGCGTCAGAACATCTTCACCGATCCACAGAAGCCCATGAAGGTCGAGGCTAAGATCTACCCCCTGAACGGCGCTGACGAGAACAGCCCCTGCGCTCTGACCGTTGACTTCGCTCTGACCTACTTCCTGGTGTCCGGTGAGCTGGAGCGCTCCAATGAGCCTGTGAACCTGATTATCACCGATGCTTCCGGTATGTCCGTCCTGACCGCATGGGCCGCCGGTAAGTTCTCCTCCTCCACCGTCAAGAAGACCTTCGAGGAACTGGATATCGCCAACAAGATTAAGAACCGCACCCTGATTATCCCCGGCAAGGTTGCCGTCATGAAGGGCGAGATTCAGGAGAAGCTGCCTGAGTGGAATGTGGTTGTCGGTCCTCTGGAGGCCGTGCAGCTGCCCAAGTACATGAAGGACAAGGAGTACGAGGCTGCCGCTAAGGCCGCCGCTGCCGAGGCTGCTGCCAAGGCCGCCGCTGCTCCCAAGGAAGAGGTCAAGGAGCTGAGCTTTGACGAGCTGCTGGCTACCAAGGTTCCCGCCATCGAAGTGGTTGACATGGGTGTCAAGTACGGCGGCTACAACCCCGAGTCCTCCACCTTCGTCACCATCGGCGAGCGTATCCACTGCATCTCCCCCGCTATCCGCAAGGCTATGGACGAGCGCGATCCCGCTCCCATCCTGAAGCGTGCTGCCGAGCAGATTGCCGCCGGCGCTACCTATCTGGATGTCAACATCGGACCTGCCGAGAAGGATGGCCCCGAGCGTATGATGTGGGCTGTCAAGCTCCTGCAGGAGAACTTCAACAATGTGCCTCTGGCTCTGGATACCGCCAACCAGAAGGCTATCGAGGCCGGTATCAAGGTCTACAACCGCACCAACGGCAAGCCCATCGTCAACTCCGCTGACGCGGGCTCCCGTATCGGCAACATCGACCTGGCTGCTGCCAACGATGCCATCTGTATCGCACTGTGCTCCGCCGACGGCATCGCCAAGGACAACGAAGAGCGCATGATGCACTGCCGCAACATGCTCGAGCGCGGCCTGTCCCACGGCATGGAAGCTACCGACCTGTGGTTCGACCCCCTGTTCCTGGTTGTCAAGGGCATGCAGGACAAGCAGATGGATGTGCTGAACGCCATCAAGCTGTTCGCTGACGAAGGTCTGAAGTCCACCGGCGGTCTGTCCAACAACTCCAACGGTGCACCCAAGAAGGTTCGTCCCATCATGGACTCCGCTCTGGTTGCCATGGCTATGATGCAGGGTCTGACCTCCGCAATCGTCAACCCCTGCGACCTGCGCCTGATGGAGACCATCAAGTCCTGCGACATCTTCAAGAATCACACCCTGTACTCCGACAGCTATCTGGGCGACCGCCCCGACCTGCTGTAATCGTCAGGCTGTTATCCAAGCACTTTTGCCGGGAGGGCATCCCCCTCCCGGCATTTTTGTTGATGTGCCGTGAAAGTCTTCAGATTCTGAAGGTTTTCACGGAATATGAACAATTGTGGGAGTGAAACTATGCAAATTAAGAAACAGACCATAGCCCGTAATCGGTGGTGCCTGCTTACCTATGGGTTCATCTTCGTGTGGATGCTTGCGTGCAATGTGCTGACACCCTACCTCGTGGATGATTTCAACTATATGTACAGCTTTGCAACCGGGGAGCGTATTCACTCTGTGTGGCAGATTTTTCCCTCCATGGCGGCTCACGCCCGGGAAATCAACGGAAGACTCACAGCCCATTTTCTGGTGCAGCTTGGTCTGATGTTCCCGTCTTGGGTATTTGATATTGCCAATGCCGCCGTCTTTACGGGCCTTGTTCGGATGATGGAGCGGCTGGGAAGAGAAGAGGGAGAACTATCAAACCCCTGGATGCTGCTGGCGGCCTTTGCTTCCATGTGGCTTTTCCAATTGGGCTTCGGCAATATCAATCTGTGGCAGGATGGCTCCGGAAACTATCTGTGGGCTTATTTCTTCTGCTTTGCGTATCTTCTGCCGTTTGTGAAACGCTTCCTCTACGGTTCTGTCCCGTCCTCCGGGGCGATGCAGTGCTATTTCCTGCTGGCACTGATTGCGGGTGCCTATACTGAGGGCGCATCCGTTGCCGTGATTGTGATTACCGGGTGCTTAGGCATCGCGCAGTGGTATCTGGAGAAAAAGCGCCCCGATGCGTGGCAGTTTGGCGCACTGGCGCTGGCGGTTGTGGGCCAGATTACCATTTATCTGGCACCTGCCCAGTGGCTGAAGAAGGCACCGGGCAGGGGACTCGGCGGCATTCTCTATAATATCCTGCGCTCCCTGGGTAAATGCTGGGATATTCGGATGCTGATTTTCCTGCTGGCGGCACTTCTGGTGATTGCGTGGATTTCCAAGGTGGACACCAAGCGGATTCTTCTGGCACTGTGCCTGTTTGTGGGTGCTATGGCGGCGAACTTTATGATGGTCTTTGCCATCAGCTATCCGGAGCGCGCAATGGGCTGCGTGGTGGTGCTGACGGCTGCGGCAGACTTGGTGCTCTTGCAGGATTTAATGAAGACCGACCGCTGGCGCTCCTTTGCTGTGTGCGTTCTCATGTTTGCGGTGCTGGCACTGCCCGATGCCATGATTCGCGGTGGACTGGATATCTACCATACCTATGTTCAGGACAAAGCCAATGTGGCCTCCGTCATGGAACAGAAGGCGGCAGGGGCAACACAGGTTACCATCCCCGAAATAACCATCAATACCTGCTACTCCGGTGCGGCAGATATCCGCTATATTGCCTGGGATCCCACCATCTGGCCCAATGATGCCATGGCAAAGTATTATGAAGTGGATGCTGTCCTCCGCGCAGACTGATAAATCCCGGCCGGAAGAAAGCATTCTTCCGGCCGAATTCTTGTTATCCCCCGCTGGCATGGGATGTTGCTGCATAGACACCGGCATGGGGGGAGGGGGGATAGAAAAATAAATCTAAAAAGTATTGTAACAAACCACAAAATCTGTAGACAAATGAATATTTTTATTGTATATTACACTTAAGCGACCTTATATAGATTGCACTTCAATTCTGGGAGGAATTACCATGAGCGTATTAACTGACCTGATTTACGGCGGCTCCAACGCTGTCGCCGGTCTGACCGAAGGTGCTGTCAATGATGCCATTGCCAAGTACGGTGCAGACAAAGAAATTGCATTCCCCGACACTGCCTATTTCTTCCCCACCATCTACGCCGCTACCGGTGTGAAGGTGAAGACTCTGGGCGACTTGACCGCTTGCGTCGGTGTGCTTAAGAGCCTGATTACCAATCAGGAGGATCTGGGACAGGCACTGAACGCCGGCCTTGCTACCGCCGTCGGTGCTGAGATTCTGGAGGGTCTGAAGTTCGTCGAGCCCAAGCCCGCTTATGAGGAAGCTGCCGTTCCCGGCATCGGCTTCGTTCCCGATCCCATCATCCGCTCTCTGGGTGTGCCTCTGGTTACCGGCGATATTCCCGGCGTTGCCGTCGTTCTGGGCAAGGCTGAGAATGCTGCCGATGTTGCCAAGGTCGTCAAGGACTACCAGTCCAAGGGCATTATGACCTTCCTGATTGGCGACTGCATCGAGCAGTGTGCCGAGGGCGGTGTTAAGATGGGTCTGGAGCTGCGTGTCATCCCCCTGGGTCATGATGTGACCGCCGTCATCCATGTCGTCACCGTGGCTATCCGTGCCGCTCTGATTTTCGGCAACATCCAGCCCGGCGATTTGGCCGGCCTGCTTGAGTACACCAAGAACCGCGTGCCCGCATTCGTCAATACCTTCGGTGCTATCGACGCGGTTGTCGTCTCCGCCGGTGCCGGCGCTATCGCTCTGGGCTTCCCCGTGGTCGTGGACATCGACCTGGGCGAGAATCAGGTTCCCGGCGCTCTGGAGTCCGTGTGCGACCATGCCGAGACTGTGAAGAAGTCTCTGGAGCTGCGCAATATCAAGATTAAGACCACCGAGCTGCCCATCCCCGTGGCATTCGCTGCTGCATTCGAGGGCGAAATCATCCGTAAGGCCGACATGCACAACGAGATGTGGTCCTCCAAGAACCCCACCGCTGAGCTGGTCGCCATGAAGGGTCTGGACGAGGTCGAGGATCACAAGATTACCATCATCGGACCCGACCTGACTGATGCCAAGGATTTGGCTCTGGCCACCTATGTTGAGGTTGCCGGCAAGAAGATGCAGGCCGACTTCGAGTCCGTCATCGAGCGTAAGTTCCACGCTTGGTTCAACTACATGGAGGGTGTCATGCACACCGGCCAGCGTAACCAGGTTCGTGTCCGCGTCAGCAACGCCGCTTTCGAGGCCGGTCTGAAGCTGAAGGACTTCGCCGAGGTTCTGTATGTCATGATTATGAATGAGTTTGACGCTGTCGTTGACAAGTGCCAGGTCACTCTGATTACCGACGCTGCCGAGGCTGCCAAGTTCCGCGATGAGGTTGCAATGCCCCGCTACAATCAGCGTGATGACCGTCTGGCATCCATGACCGACGAGGCTGTTGACCGCTACTACACCTGCATCCTGTGCCAGTCCTTCGCTCCCGCCCACTGCTGTGTGGTCACCCCCGAGCGTCTGGGTCTGTGCGGCGCCGTGTCTTGGCTGGATGCTAAGGCTACCAATGAGCTGAATCCCAACGGCCCCTGCCAGCCCATCTTCAAGGAAGGCTGCACCGACGAGCGTACCGGCCGCTATGACTCCGTCAACAAGGCTATCGCCGATGCTACCCACGGCGCTGTTGAGAATGTTACCCTGTACTCCCTGCTGGAGGATCCCATGACCTCCTGCGGCTGCTTCGAGTGCATCTGCGGCATCGAGCCCCTGTCCAATGGCGTTATTGTCGTCAACCGTGAGTTCAAGGGCATGACCCCCGCCGGCATGACCTTCGGCGAGCTGGCCTCCTGCACCGGCGGCGGTGTCCAGACTCCCGGCTACATGGGTCACGGCCGTCACTTTATCGCTTCCAAGAAGTTCGTTTCCGCCGAAGGCGGTATCCAGAGAATT
>JAZRVX010000250.1:0-54712 GCA_045599455.1 Faecousia sp.
GATCTGCTGCTGGGCGACAACCTGCAGGGCAGAAAAGACCATATCGCCGAGAACGGGTATAAGTACCTCGACCTGGCAGATATATCATAAGCGTAAGCACCTCGTACGGCAGAGCGATTTTAAGACTGTGAAAGGAGTTAAATACCTGTGGAAAACATCATTCTTCATGTTTACTACCGCGGGGAAGCCGGCGCAGCCGCAGCTTTTGTGCAGGAGATGAAAATGCAGGGCCTGCAGAACAGCGTGCAGCATGAGGATGGCAACCTGCAATATGACTATTTTCTCTCTTCTGAAGAGGCGGACACGGTTTTGCTTTTGGAAAAATGGCGGGACGAGGTCGCTTTTTCTGAGCATCGAACCCACCCCAATATGGGGAAGATACAGAGCCTGAAAGCAAAGTATGGTCTTACGACCACACTTGAACGCTACGAGTAAAAAGAGGATAAGCTATGGCACGAAAAAAACAGGCGGACGGTGAGAAAAAGCGCTCGCAGAACCCGAACGTGATGGGCCTTCGCGCCGACACACTGGAGCAGAGCATCACCGATACGCTGGAAACCAACTATATGCCCTATGCCATGAGCGTCATCGTCTCCCGCGCCATCCCGGAGATCGACGGCTTCAAGCCCTCCCACAGAAAGCTGCTGTACACCATGTACAAGATGGGACTTTTGACGGGCGGGCGCACCAAGTCTGCCAACATCGTGGGTCAGACCATGCGCCTGAATCCCCACGGCGATGCCGCCATCTATGAAACCATGGTGCGCCTTGCCCGGGGCAATGAGACGCTTCTGCATCCCTTTGTGGATTCCAAGGGTAACTTCGGTAAGGTCTACTCCCGGGACATGGCCTATGCGGCCTCCCGTTACACCGAGGCCAAGCTCGACCCCATCTGCGGTGAGCTCTTCCGGGATATCGACTCCGATACCGTGGACATGGTGGATAACTATGATGCCACCATGAAGGAGCCGGCCCTGCTTCCCACCACCTTCCCCAATGTGCTGGTTTCTGCCAATCAGGGTATTGCCGTCGGTATGGCCAGCAATATCTGCTCCTTTAACTTAAAAGAGGTCTGCGATACTACCATTGCACTGCTGAAAAATCCTGAGGCAGACATTTTGGAAACCCTGCCCGGCCCCGATTTTTCCACAGGTGCCCAGCTTTTGTTTGACGAGGCGGCCACCCGGGAGGTCTATTCCACAGGCCGCGGCAGTTTCAAGCTGCGGGCAAAATGGCGCTATGTGAAGGAGGGTAACCTCATTGAGATTACCGAGATTCCCTATACCACTGCCACCGAGGTCATCATCGACAAGGTTTCCGAGCTGATTAAGGCGGGTAAAATCCGTGAGATTGCGGATATGCGTGACGAAACCGATTTGGGCGGCCTGAAGTTGACCATTGACCTTAAGCGCGGTGTTGACCCCGACAAGCTCATGCAGAAGCTCTACCGCACCACCACCTTACAGGACAGCTTCCCCTGCAACTTTAATATACTGGTTGCGGGCATGCCCCGAGTGATGGGCGTGGGCGAGATTCTGGAAGAGTGGACGGCATGGCGCATTGAGTGCATCAAGCGCAGACTTTTCTTCCAGATTGGCAAGAAGGAAGAGCGCCTGCATCTGCTAAAGGGTCTGGAGCGCATACTGCTGGATATCGACAAGGCAATCGCCATCATCCGGGAAACCGAGCTGGAAGATGAAGTGGTGCCCAACCTGATGATTGGCTTCGGTATTGACGAGATTCAGGCGAATTTCGTGGCGGAAATCAAGCTGCGCAATATCAATAAGCAGTACATTCTCAAGCAGACCAAGTCCATCCGAGAGCTGGAGGAGGAGATTGAGAATCTGCGTGACACCTTAAACAGCAATTCCAAGCTGAAAAAGGTGCTGATTTCCGAGCTGGAGCAGGTCTCCAAGAAATTCGGCCAGCCCAGAAAGACGGAAATCATCTATGATGCCGAGGAGGCAGAGCCCCGAGATGAAGCCGAGGAAATCCCCGACTATCCCGTGACGGTTTTCCTATCCAAGGAAGGGTATCTTAAGAAAATTACCGCCCAGTCTCTGCGCATGAGCGGCGAGCAGAAATTCAAGGAGGGCGACGAACTTCTGTGGCAGAAGGAAAGCTCCAACCGCGCAGAGCTCCTTGTCTTTACGGATAGATACCAGTGCTATAAGACCCGGCTTTCCGATTTTGAAGACTCCAAGGCCTCCGTTCTCGGTGACTACCTGCCCCAGAAGCTGGGCATGGATGCAGGCGAGAATGTGAAGGAAGTTGTTTTTGCCGGGGACTACAAGGGTTTTGTGCTCTTCTTCTTTGAAAACGGCAAGGCGGCGAAGGTTCCCTTAAGCGCCTACGAGACCAAGACCAACCGCAAGAAGCTCATCGGTGCCTACAGCGATAAGAGTCCGTTGATTTCCGTGCTGTCCATGGACAGTGACGATGCGGTGCTCCTGACCGCCAACGATGAGCGTGCGCTCATTTTCTCCACGGCAGAGCTGCTGCCCAAAACCACCAAGAATACCCAGGGCGTGGCGGTTATGAGTCTTAAGAAGAAGGCGGTCATGGTCAGTGCAAAGCCGCTGTCTTCTGTCGGCCTTGAAAATCAGTCCCGCTACCGCACCAAGACCATCCCTGCAGCGGGCGCGCTCCTGCGCCCCGAGGATTTGGGACAGAAGCAGCAGAGCTTTGATATTTAATTTCGTTATTTGGAAAAGGAAATGAATATGCGCAAATTGCGGCAGGTTCTTTCGTGGGTGCTTCCCACGCTGATTGGAAGCACTGTCTATGCAGCGGGCTTTACGCTGTTCCTGCTGCCCGGCTCCATGAACGGCGGCGGTGTGACGGGTCTTTCCATGGTGATTCATGCACTCACCGGGGCGGCCTCCGTGGGCACCATCGCCATGCTCATCAATCTGCCGTTGTTCCTGCTGGCAGGTGTGCGCATCGGGCGGAGGTTCTTCCTGGGCTCACTGCTTGGCACGGTTGCATCCAATGCGATGATTGATTTACTCACCGCAGTGCCGATGCCGACCCTTGAGCCGCTGCTGGCCTGCCTGTATGGCGGCGCGGTCTGCGGTCTGGGGCTGGGCATTGTCTTTGCCTCCGGCACATCCACCGGCGGCACGGATATTCTGGGCAGACTCCTGAAGCGCCGCGCACCCAATGTGCCCATGGGCGTGATTACCGCAACGCTGGATGCCGTGGTCGTGATTCTGACCGGCGTGGTGTTTCGGGATATTACGAAAGCGCTCTATTCCGGCATTACCATTTTTGTGAGCAGTCAGGTGATGGATGTGGTCATCTACCGTTTTGACTATTCCAAGGTCGCGCTTATCATCACCGAGCGGCATGAGCTTGTTGCGGAGCAGATTGGCAAGCGTCTGAACCGAGGAGCCACCTACCTGCATGGGGAGGGGAGCTTCACCGGTGCACCGCGGAAGGTGATTTTGACCGTAGTTAAGCGCCGCCAGCTTGCAGAGCTGAAAGCGCTGGTCATGGAGCTGGATGATAATGCCTTTGTGATTGTTCAGGAGGCGCATCAGGTGCTGGGGGACGGTTTTTCCCGATACAGTAAGGATTCGTTATGAAAAACAGTATTTTGGTTGTTTCTATTTTGGCGCTCTGCCTTGTGCTCGGCGGATGCAGTATGTACGAGGGCAGGTATTCTCATGTGGTGCCCCATCAGCTCAGTTCCGTGCAGAATCAGAGCCAGACCTTGCGTGCCCGCAGCACAGAGGAGCTGTGCGCTGTGCTGGATTCGCTGGTTGCTTCCACTACCTCCAATGCGGCAATTTATATTGAGCGCATTGCCGAGGAAGATTTGAAGACTGTTCTCCTCTCTGCGGCTGACTATATGCGCAGCGAAAGCCCCATGGGCACCTTTGCGCTGGAGGATATTTCCCTTGAGACCGGCACAAACCGGGGAAGAACGGTAGTTGCGGCGGAGCTTTCTTTCAACCGAAGTGCCGTTGAGATTCGCCAGATTATCACCGCCGGGGACATTGCGCAGGCAAGGGTGGAGGTCGAGAACGCACTCGTTGCCTGCCGCCCGAGACTGGCACTGCTCATTCTGGAATATCAGGATACGGACTTTATCCAGATGGTGGCTGACCTGAGCCGCGAGAATATCCAGAATATTATGGAGCAGCCCTATGTGGCGGAGGAGGTCTTCGGTACGGGAGGTTCTCGAGTGGTGGAGTTGAATTTCTCCTATGAAAACAGCAGAGATGCCCTTCGTGCCATGCAGGCACAGGTTCAGCCGATTTTCAATGCGGCCAACCTCTATGTCTCCGGTGATACCGAGGACAGCCAGAAGTATTCTCATTTGTACGCATTTTTAATGGAGCGTTTTGACTATACCTTCGAAACTTCCATTACACCGGCCTACAGTCTTCTGATGCACGGCGTTGGGGACAGCAGAACCTTTGCCTATGTGTATGCTGCCATGTGCCGCAATGCCGGTCTTTCTTGCGATGTGGTCACGGGAACCCGCAATGGCGAACCGTGGATTTGGAACCGCGTGATGTATGACGAAAATGAATACTATGTGGACTTGATTCGCAGCAGCCGGGGCGGCAATTTCTGGGCCATGCGTCCGGCAGATATGGCGGGCTATGTCTGGGACTATTCCCAGTTGGCCTCCCCGGAGACGGAATCGACAACGGAAGAATAAACAAGCAGGACTCCCGGAAAATCGGGAGTCCTGCTTCAGACTGTCAAAAAAGCCGAAACCCTCAAAAATCAAATAAGCACAAAAAGTCATTTACGCTTATAACAAAATTTCGAGAAATCGGGATTTAAGCAAACCATATAGTGTAAAAGTTCTTGCTGCGCAAGGATTTTTGACTTACTGCGAAAACTTTGTCTTACCGTACCCATGTACGCCTACAGACAAAGTTTTCTTGTATTTCGGCTTCCTTGGCAGTCTGTCAGCATTACAGGTATTTCACAGTCTCAGCTAAATCCTTGCGGCTGAAGTGGTTTGCAAGGGGAGCGGCACCTTCGGCGGCGTAACCCAAGTCCATGAGCATGACGAGATGTTCCCGGGCAGGCAGTTCCAGAATTTCGGCAGCCTTGTCAGGATCAAAGAAGTTCAGCCAGCAGCTGTCTACACCCTCATTGCGGGCTGCAAGCATCATGTGAGTGGCAATAATGGCACCGTCCTCAGCGGCAGAATTGAACTTACCGCCGGGATAGGTAAAGCAGTTTTCCGTGCTGTAGGTCACAGCCAGAACCGTAGGGGCACCATAGCGGCAGGGGGTAATGGCATCCACCTTGGAAAGTCCCTCGGCAGAGCAGATGACATAGATTTTTTGGCCTTGCAGGTTCTTGGCGGTGGGAGCCAGGCGGCCTGCCTCCAGAATTGCGGTGAGCGTTTCCGCTGCAAGGGGAGTGGGTGCAAACTTCTTGCAAGAGTAGCGGTTTTGGATGACTTCGGTGAATTCCATGATGATGCCTCCTTGGGGTTGGTGAAATATGCAAAAAGCGTTGTGCTTTTTCCGATGAGAACGATACCGAGCAAAAGCATCGGGTAAAATCGCATGATGCACTGTGGCACAAATTATCACCCGGCATTGCCGGGGGCGACGAGGCTCGGTGCATTTCCCTGCGGGAAATGTAAGGAAGCAATTCCGTCAAGCCCGAATTGCCCGACATGGAACCTGCATATCGGATTTAATCTTTCGAGTCATCGTCGCGCGTATAAAGAAGAAGAGAATCCCATTGGGATTCTCTTCTTCTTTATGGAGCGGGCGACGAGGCTCGAACTCGCTACCTCCACCTTGGCAAGGTGGCGCTCTACCGGATGAGCTACGCCCGCAACGAACAGTGTTATTATACTTTGTTTTTTATAAAAGTCAATAGGTTTTACAAAAAAACTTATGGGCAAAGGGGAGGGGCTTGCCCTCACTCTGTAGCGTGTCAAAAAATTTTTTGACAGTCTGAAGGGGAGGGCGGTGCCCTCCCCTTGAAAGGTTACATCTTGGAATATTCCACAGCGGTCTGAGCCATCAGCTTGGCATTGTTGAAGACCAGCTGGATGTTGGAGGCCAGGCTGTCACCACCGGTGAGCTCAGCAACGCGTGCCAGCAGGAAGGGAGTGGTCTCCTTGCCGGTGATGCCCTGCTCACGGCTCTCGGCAATAGCCTGATCAATGGCGGAATTGATGACATCAAAGGGCATTGCAAACTCCTCGGGGATGGGATTGGTCAGCAGCATGCCGCTCTTGAGCCCCAGCTCATTGTGCACCTTGAAGGCCTTGGCAATCTCAGCGGGGGTGTCCATACGGTAGTCCACCTTGAAGCCGGACTTGCGGGTGTAGAATGCGGGCAGCTCCTCGGTCTGATAGCCCAGTACGGGCACGCCCTTGGTCTCCAGATATTCCAGAGTCAGACCCAGATCCAGAATGGCCTTGGCACCTGCGCAGCAGACCATGACGGGAGTCTGACCCAGCTCTTCCAGGTCAGCGGAGATGTCCATGGTGGTCTCAGCGCCTCTGTGCACGCCGCCAATACCGCCGGTTGCGAAGAAGCGGATGCCTGCCATGTGGGCAATCATCATTGTGGTGGTAACGGTGGTTGCACCGTCCTCACCCTTGGCGCACAGCACGGCCAGATCGCGGCGGGAGGCCTTGATGATGGCCTGACCCTTCTTGCCGAAGTACTCGATTTCCTCAGCGGTCAGACCGGCCTTCAGACGGCCGCCGATGATGGCGATGGTAGCGGGGACAGCACCATTTGCACGGATGATTTCCTCAACCTTCAGAGCGGTTTCCACATTCTGGGGGTAGGGCATACCATGGGAGATGATGGTGGACTCCAGAGCCACAACGGGCTTGCCTGCAGCGACGGCTGCGGCCACTTCGGGATTGACATCGAGGAACTGATTCAGATTCATTTTGTTGCTTCCTTTCTCATATATAAAAATGTGCATGGATTTATAATGTAATACTTCGCATTCTTGCCCTGAGCGCCTGCTCGGACATCTGAGGATTGATGGTTTCTTTGGACTCCATGGTGATGGAGCCTGCGGCCAGACCTGCCAGCGCTGTGGTTTTCAAGTCACATCCGACCAGGTATGCCCATACGATGGCGGCCATAAAGGAATCGCCGCATCCGGTAGTATTGACCATATTCCCGGGGATATTAGGCAGCCAAACTCTCTCATCCCCCATGGCGGCCAGTACACCGTCACCACCCAGGGAGATGAACAGTCGATGTACACCCAGCTCCAGGAGCTTGTCCGCAGCCTTGGCCACATCCTCTTTTGTTTCAATTTTCACACCGCTCAGAAGCTCCGCTTCCAGTCGGTTGGGTTTCAAGGTATGGATTTTATTCAGAATGGGGCGGATTTTCTCGGCTTTGATGGTGCTCACCGGGTCAATAAACAGGGGGACGGTGCAGTTTGCGGCGAGATATGCCAGCGCTTCCGAAGGCAGATTGCAGTCGGCGACCACAACCTGGGCATTTTTCAGCAGTCCCAGCTGACCTGCTAAGTATGCGGGGGTAATGCTGTTGCAGATTTCCATGTCGGAGATTGCCAGATTCATCTCGCCTTGATTGTCTGCAATATAGAGGTAGGTGGAGGTCGCCCGCCCGGGCAGCCGCAGAGCGTGGCTCAAATCAATGCCCAGCTCCGAGCAGGAGGCGGCAACCCGCTCTCCGTTCATATCGTCACCATAGGCGGTCAGAAGCTGCACATCCGTGCCGAGCAGACTCAGGTTGTGGGCGATATTCCGCCCCACGCCGCCTAGGGAAATATTGACCTTGCCTGGGTTGGAGTCGGAGCCAACCAGCGGGGCAAAGGAGGTGCCGCCGATATCCACATTCACACCGCCGACCACAGCGGCGTAGCTGCCGCTTTTGAGGATGTAGCCGCGCCCGGCAATACAGCCCTTCTTCGTCAGATTGTTGATGTGCACCCCCACACTGGAGCGGGTAATGCCCAGAGCGACCGCAAGCTCCTGCTGGGAAATCAGGGGGTTGGCTTCTATGAGCTGCAGTATCTGCCGTTCACGCTGAGTCATGGCTGCATCCTCCTAAATATTTGTGCTAAAAATAAGCTTTTCTTTATTATACTTTGCCGATATTTGAATGTCAACACCGTGTGTTAAGAAAAAGATAAGGACTTTTCCCATTGAAATCGGAATATTTCTGTGGTACAATACCAAAAATTGAAGCTGAAAAAGCATTATGGAGGCAAAATGAGTAAGCTTTTTAAGATATTTGCCGCTGCATGTCTGGCAGTTTCCCTTCTCTTGCTGTGCGGCTGCGCGGAGGCGGGCACGACCCAGAATGATGGTGAGCGCCTGAATACAATTCTCGATCAGCTGGCTGACGAATCCAAGGATGGTTTGGGTGCGGGCGGCGCAGTGCGGTACGCTGCAAAGTTTATTGCATGGGGCAAGAACAGTTCCATGAGCGTGGAGGAAATCACCACCACGGTGGTGGACTGGCTCAAGGAGCGCAGTCCCGAGATGCAGTCTACCATCCGCAAATGGGTTACCGATATTGCCGAGGCAGGACAGGAAATTCTCTCCCGAGAAGAGGATGTAAAGGATGAACTTCAAAATTCCGACTGGCAGGAGAAGGTAAAAACCATCCTCCATGCGGTTCTGGAATCCGGCGGCGTAGAAGAATCGTAGAAATTGGGCGGTCAGATTTGACCGCCCAGCATATTTATTCTACGCTTTTTTCGGCAACAAGTCAATGGAAACCCCGGTATAGTTTCTAAAATCGGTATATGGTACAATCTTTGTTTGCATCATTTGTGCATTCCAACCGTTGCCGATACACCCTGCCTGTGGTATAGTGTAAGTACAAAAGAAAATCCACCATAAACTGGGCAGAAGCATTCGAATTCCGTTTATATAGGTATCGTAACTCCAGGCGCTGTACATCGGAAGCAGGTAACCGAATGTTTCGAAAAATCTAAAAAAAGCGAGGTAATCAGTGATGTTAGAGCCCGCCATACAGAAATAACCCTCAACCGTTCGGTTGGGGGTTATTTCTTCGGTCGGATGCTTGCATTCCGGTGTTCTTCCCGTTATACTGAAATAAATACCAAAGAAAAGGAATGATTTTATGAAACCCATTCTGGAAGTGTGCGTGGATTCGCTGGCCTCGGCAAGAAATGCCATTCGGGGCGGCGCTGACAGGCTGGAGCTGTGCTCCGCGCTGGCTGTGGGCGGCCTGACCCCCTATGCGGCGCTCCTGCAGCAAATTCGTGCCGAGAGTGATATTCCCATCCGCTGTCTCATGCGCCCCAGAGCGGGTGACTTTTTGTATACCTATGAGGAGATTTCCATGATGGCAGAGCAGATACTGAATCTGCGCGACTTGGGGGCTGACGGATTTGTCATCGGCTGCTTGGATGCCGAGGGCAATCCGGATGCAAAGGCGATGGCCCCCCTGCTGGAAGCGGCTCGGGGAAAGGGACTGACTCTGCACCGCTGTATCGATGTATCCCGGGATTTGGCGCAGACCTACCGCACTGCCGGGAAGCTGGGGTTTGACACGGTTCTGACCTCCGGCGGATGCAGTAACTGTGTGGATGGCATGGAGAATATCGGAAAGCTCCTGCACCTGCAAAAGACGGAGGGCGGCCCCCGGGTGCTCATCGGCGCAGGGGTCAATGATTGTGTTATCCGCAGATTTTTGGAGGTATTTCCCGGGGCGGATGCATTCCACGCCAGCTGCAAGGCTGATGTGCAAAGCCGTATGGTCTACCGCCGGGAGGGCGTGCCCATGGGTATGCCGGGCTTTGACGAGTGGGCAATCTCCGAGACTTCGGAGGACAAGGTGGCCTTCGCCAAGGCGGCGCTTATGAGCGTGAATTTGTAAAGGAGATTATCCATGAAAATTTTACTTACCGGAGCCCGCGGTTTTGTGGGAAGCCGCATTATGCGCGACTGTGAGGGCATCATCCCGGCGCCGTCCCTGCGGGGTCTGAGCGATGCACAAATCGAGAGAATCGTGGACGAAAGCGGAGCGGATGCCATATTGCATACGGCGGCAATTTCGGATATCCCCACCTGCGCTGCCAATCCCGAGGACTCCTATCAGGCCAATGTCCTGCTCCCGCTGACGCTGGCGAAAGCTGCCAAAGGCCGCAAGCTTGTCTGCTTCAGCTCCGACCAGGTCTACAGCGGATGCGCAGAACCCGGCCCTTATGAGGAAACCATCGTGAAGCCCGCCAATCTCTACGCCGAGCACAAGCTGGAGATGGAGAACCGCGTTCTGGATATGCTGCCCGATGCGGTGATGCTTCGTGCCGAGTGGATGTATGACTACGGATGCGAGCGCAATAATTATATGAAAATCATGGTGGAAGCACGGGGTGAGGTCTCCTTCTGTCCCACGCAGTATCGTGGTGTTACCTATCTGAAGGAGGTCGCGGCCAATGTCCCGGCGGTTATGAAGCTCCCCGGCGGTGCCTACAATTTCGGCTCCGAGACTACTCAGTCCATGTATGAAATCACCAAGGAATTTGCCGCATATCTGGGCAAGGACTTGATTGTGACCGAAAGTTCTGACCGTCATAACCTCTGGATGAACTGCGCCAAGGCGCGAGCCTACGGTGTGGATTTCAGTTCCGTTTTGGATGGTCTCAAGAAATGCGCCGATGACTACGGCTTGCATAAGTAATTTTGTCCCCTGCCTTTTCAAAGGCAGGGGATTTTACATGTAAAGAATTCTTTTGCTCAGTTGAAAATGGAGAGTTGAAAATTGAAAATAATTATGTGCTTCGCACGATTTCTGAACATATCCCGAAGGGACTCCTTAACTTTCCATTTTCCATTTTCAACTTTGCGAATGATTCCTTTACGCTTCAACGAAACCCCCGCCGCAGTGCTGCGGCGGGGGTTGGGTTAAATTCTTGCTACGCCGGTTCTTCTTGCGGCATCGGCAACGGCCTTGGCAACCGCCGGCCCCACGCGCTTGTCAAAGGCGGCGGGGATAATGTAGTCGGCACTGAGCTCCTCATCGGAGACGAGGTTTGCCAGAGCCATGGCGGCGGCCATCTTCATTTCCTCATTGATATCGAAGGCGCGCACATCAAATGCGCCGCGGAAGATACCGGGGAATG
Organism: Faecousia sp.; assembly: GCA_045599455.1. Lineage (GTDB taxonomy): Bacteria > Bacillota > Clostridia > Oscillospirales > Oscillospiraceae > Faecousia. Next base: position 11,086 of record JAZRVX010000250.1, read on the forward strand.
CCAGCACATTGTTAATCTGGTTGGGGTAGTCACTGCGGCCTGTGGAGACCACCTTGGCACCGCCGGCCTTGGCATCATCGGGGAAAATCTCGGGGGTGGGATTTGCACAGGCGAAGACGATGGCGTCTTTATTCATGGTCTTCACCATGTCAGTGGTCAGGGTACCGGGAGCGGACACACCGATGAACACATCGGCGCCCTTGATAACATCGCATAGCTTGCCGGTTTCGTGCTGTAAATTGGTAACCTCGGCCATTTCCGCCTTAATCCAGTTGAGATTCTCGCGCCCTTGGTAGATGGCACCTGTGCGGTCGGTCATGACGATGTTTTGGAATCCTGCACTCAGCAGCAGCTTCACAATGGCGATGGCGGCGGCACCGGCACCGCTTGTTACAATCTTCACATCCTCCTTGCGCTTGCCGACCACCTTCAGCGCATTGGTAAGACCGGCCAAGGTAATGACAGCAGTACCGTGCTGGTCGTCGTGGAAGATGGGAATGTCACATTTCTCTTTCAGCTTGCGCTCAATCTCAAAGCAGCGGGGTGCAGATATATCCTCCAAATTGATACCGCCGAAGGAACCGGACATAAGGTACACTGCATTCACAAACTCGTCCACATCCTTGGTCTTCACGCACAGGGGGAAAGCATCCACATCACCGAAGGCCTTGAACAGAACACATTTGCCCTCCATAACGGGCATGCCGGCCTCGGGGCCGATATCGCCCAGACCAAGCACGGCGGTGCCGTCGGTGATGACAGCGCACAGATTGTGGCGGCGGGTCAGCTCATAGGACTTGTTGATATCCTTCTGAATTTCCAGACATGGCTGTGCCACACCGGGGGTGTAGGCCAGAGACAGGTCTTCCTTGGTTTCCACAGGCACAACGGCCTTGACTTCAATCTTGCCGCGCCACTGGCCGTGGAGCCGCAGGGACTCTTTTGCGTAATCCATAATGGGATGCCTCCTGATTTTTCTTTTTCTCAATTATAAGCAAAGAGGGCGCGAAAAGCAAGGACTCTTTATAACTTCCTTAAGAATAAAGGGATTCCTTGACAGGCAGTAAGCCTGTATGATATCATAAGCAAACTGTTGTGAAAGGAGAAAGCCATGCTTAAAAAAAACCTGCGCTTTACTGCATTGTTTCTGGCGATTGCTGTCTTAAGCATCTGGGCTGTGACTGCCACCAGCCACACTTTCTCCTTAGCATCCCTGCTCTATGAGCTGGAGAACGCCAAGCATGAATGGATAGTTCTTGCCATTGCCCTTATGCCGGGTTTCATTGTCTTTGAGGGTCTCGCGCTGGCTGCTCTCGTGGAGGGAGTCTGCGGCGTGAAGTCCAACTGGCGGGGAATTGTCTACTCTGCGGCGGATATTTATTTCTCCGCCATTACGCCCTCGGCATCCGGCGGTCAGCCTGCCAGCGCCTTTTTTATGCATGCCGATGGCATTGACGGTGCGAAGACCACGGTGATTCTGATTGTCAATCTCATTCTCTACTGCTACAGCCTGCTGCTCAGCGGCTTCCTTGCCATCCCCATGGGCGGAAGTCTGTTTTCCAGAATTGAGACAGGTGCGCAGATTCTCATTGTTGTGGGGTTCCTGCTGATTACGGCGCTGTCCATTGGCTTCTGGCTGCTTCTGCGGCGGGAGGGCATTATCCTCTGTGTCGGCAACTTCTGCATCCGGGTGGGGGAGAGGCTTCGCCTTGTGAATAATGGGGATGCCCTGCGGGACAGACTTTCCGCGCTTACCGTCCGCTATGGCGAATGCTCCCGGCAGATGCAGGGCAAGGGACGATTTATCCTTAAGGCATTCATCTATAATCTCCTGCAGCGCCTGTGCCAGAGCTTAATTGTGGTCTGCTGCTATCTTGCCGTGGGCGGCAGAAAGAGAAGACTTTTTCAGGTTTGGTCCGTTCAGCTTATGGCCAATCTCGGCGCGTATACCATCCCCATCCCCGGCGGCATGGGCATTGCAGACTATCTGCTGATTTCGGGTCTGGAGCGGGTGCCCGATATGGTCAATGACACCAATATGACGCTGATTTCCCGGGGTATCTCCTTTTATGCAAGTGTCTTGCTGAGCGTCATTATCATCGGCGTAGCCTATGGCTTGCGCTACACGCGGAAGGAAAAGACTTGATTGTGCGTTATAAACGGACATGTGCGCATGGTATATAGACAAAATGCACGAAGCGACAATTTACAGCAGGGTTTCGATTGTGTAATTCACTGATTATTCATATTTACCCTTGTGCTTTGGGCATGGATATGTTATGATTTTATCACCGCACGATAGGCGGGCAACTGAATATTGTGCGGCAGGAAATCTGCGGAAAACAGGGCTGTTTGCCCGACCGAAGGAGTAACACTCTCAGGTGCTGTCAAGGATGACAGTAAGACCGCCGATGGACCGCACTCTGGAGACATCCGTCAGTCGGAGGCCGAAGGGGCAAGGGGTTATATACCGAATCTCTCAGGCAAAAGGACAGAGTACATCATCTCGGAAAAGATTCTTTTCCGAAGGATTCTTATGTTGTATTGACGGAAATATCCATTGGGATATTTCCGTTTTTTGTATTTCAAGGGAGGAAAAAAGAAAATGTTGGAAGTTGTGAAAAATGTAAATGATGCCGTCAACGGCTTTGTGTGGGGTCTTCCCATGCTGGTGTTGTTGGTTGGTACCGGCATCCTAATGACTGTGCTGACCAAGGTATTTCAGGTCAGCCGTTTCGGCTACTGGATGAAGAACACCATCGGTGCCATCTTCAAGGATAAGTCCATCACTGCCCACACCGGCAAGGAGGATCGCGCCATTTCCCAGTTCCAGAGCCTGTGCACCGCACTGGCTGCCACCATCGGTACCGGTAATATCGCAGGTGTTGCCGCGGCTATCGCCTCCGGCGGCCCCGGCTCCATCTTCTGGATGTGGATTGTTGCCATCTTCGGTATGATGACCAATTTCTCCGAAAATGTTCTGGGTATCTACTACCGCCGCAAGAACGCCGACGGCGAGTGGTCCGGCGGTGCCATGTACTACTTGCAGGATGGCCTGGGTTCCTACAAGGGCTGCAAGCAGCTGGGTAAGGTTCTGGCTGTTTTATTTGCTGTGTTCTGCGTGCTGGCATCTTTCGGCATCGGCAACATGAGCCAGATTAACTCCATCGCTCAGAATATGGATGTTGCATTCCACATTCCCATGTGGGTCACCGGCGTGGTGCTGATGATTGTGGCTGCTCTGGTGGTTGTCGGTGGTCTGAAGCGTATCGCTTCCGTCACCGAGAAGCTGGTTCCCTTCATGGCAATTGCTTATATCATCGGTGCAATTATCATCGTTGTGATGAATGCTTCCAATATCGGTGCAGCCTTTGCCTGCATCTTCAAGGGCGCATTTGCAGCCAAGGCAGTGGGCGGCGGTATCGTCGGTTCAGGTGTCAAGATGGCTGTAACCTGGGGCATGAAGCGCGGCGTGTTCTCCAATGAGGCAGGTCTCGGCTCCTCCGTCATGGTGCACTCCAACTCCAATGTCAAAGAGCCTGTCATGCAGGGCATGTGGGGCATCTTCGAGGTCTTTGCCGATACCATCGTGGTATGCACCCTGACCGCTCTGGTGGTTCTGACTTCCGGTCTGGTTGACCTCAATACCGGCGCCATGCTGACCGACTCCGTGAAGACCGCTATGGTTACCGAGGCCTTTGACCTGTCCTTCGGTGCTGCCGGCTCTACCTTTATTGCTGTTGCCATCCTGCTGTTTGCCTTCTCCACCGTTCTGGGCTGGAGCCACTACGGCACCAAGGCTTTCGAGTACCTCTTCGGCACCAAGGCCACCATGGTCTACAAGGTCGTCTTCGTTGTGTTCATCGTTCTGGGTGCTACCATGCAGATGGACTTGGCATGGGATCTTTCCGATACCTTCAACGGCCTGATGGCAATTCCCAACCTGATTGGTGTTATCAGCCTGTCCGGTCTGGTTGCCAAGATTACCAAGAACTATGTCGCCCGCAACATCAAGGGCGAGGATGTAAAGCCCATGTACTCCGCTTTTGCCGATGTCCAGGCAGAGCAGGAGAAGAATTAAGTTTATGCTCGTTTCCACCCCCACAATTTTGTGGGGGTGGTTTTGCTGCTTACCTGTGCCGAAAGCCTCAGCCGTCGGATCTCGGGCATCAGGTATCAATTTTTGTGTGTAATATTTAGCAGTATGCGCCGATTTCGCTGCCACTGATGCCTGATTCCCGGTGCCTGCGAGCGAAGCGAGTTAAAGTCCTCTTTACATCCCGAATGGCGTATGTTACACTAACTTTCAAGGATGTGAAAGTATGAAGCGTACCGTTTTTGTTTTTATTGCAATACTCCTGTTGCTCACGGCTTGCGGCAAGAAGGAAGCTCCCACCGAGCCGACCCGGCCGCCCCGGGAAGTGGACATGATTTTTGTACCCACCGATGAAGAAACCGTCACGGCGAAGGAGTCTACGAATCTGCGCGACTACCCAGCACAGGGTGAGGACAGTGAAATAATCCATGTGCTTCAAAATGGCGAAACTGCCCTGCGTACCGGCATCAGTGATTCCGGCTGGAGCAGACTGATATTTGAGGGAACGCAGTGCTATGCCGTTTCCAATTTCCTGACAACGGACTTGGATTATACCGTTCCTGCCACCGAGGAAACCCAGGCACCGATTGTGGACGACGGCATCAATACCGTCTTCAACCCCGTGGTGGAGGATGTGACGGCTAAGGATTTGGTGAATCTTCGTTCCATTCCATCGGTGACAAATCCGGATTCCGAGGTGGTTGCCCAGCTTCATAACGGGGAAGTGCTCAAGCGCGTGGGTGTCAGCGATAACGGCTGGTCGCGGCTTATCTATCAGGACTGGGTTGTCTATGCCGTGTCCAACTACCTCACCACAAATCTTGGCTATACCGCCGGGGGAGAGTTACTTCCCGAGGACGAGGGCATCACCACTCGTTTTACTGAGTGTGTGGACGAAGTAACACCCAAAATCGAGGTCAACCTGCGCGCTAAGCCCTCCGTCACGGATGCAGATGCCGCGGTGGTAGCCACGGTGAAGAACGGAACGCCCATCCATCGCACCGGGGTCAACGAAGACCTGGGCTGGTCCAGAGTGGAGTACGAGGGGAAAGTCCTCTATTGTGTGTCCCAATATTTGCAGCCTTATCACGAATAAACCATTCCGTCGTTTTGCACAGTCGAATTGGCAAAACGACGGGTTTTTTATACGCGAAATTGGGCATACTGCTGTTGACAATTCGATAAAAAAGATATAATATAATTTTATCGATAACTTAGTATCAAATAAACGGAGGCGCGATATGAAAATTACATTCTTTTCTGCCAAGGGCTATGACATTGAGTCCTTTAACTCCATCAAGGCTCAATACCCCGAGCTTGAGCTGGAGTACTGGGAAACCGAACTGTCTGCCAAGACCGCAAGCTATGTCACCGACTGCGAAGCCGTCTGCGCCTTCGTCAATGCGGATGTGAGCCGCAAGGTTCTGGAGGTTCTGGCTGAGCGCGGTGTGAAGCTGGTGCTCATGCGCTGCGCCGGCTTCAACAATGTGGACTTGGATGCTGCCACGGAGCTTGGCATCAAGGTCATGCGTGTGCCCGGCTACTCTCCCGAGGCCGTTGCCGAGCTGGCTATGGCGCTGGCCATGGCTGTCAACCGCCATATTCACAAGGCTTATTCCCGCGTTCGTGATAATAACTTCTCTCTAAATGGTCTCGTGGGCGTGGACTTCCACGGCAAGACCGCCGGTATCGTGGGCACCGGCAAGATTGGTGCCGCTATGGCGCGCATCTGCCACGGCTTCGGCATGAAGGTTATTGCTTATGATATGTACCCCAACAAGAGCTTGGACTTCGTGGAGTTTGTGGATTTGGACACGGTTCTGCGCAAGAGTGATTTGATTTCCCTGCACTGCCCCCTGATGACTTCCACCTACCACATGATTAACAAGGCCAGCATCGCCATGATGAAGGACGGTGTTATCTTAGTCAATACCTCCCGCGGCGGTCTGGTTGACACCGATGACCTGATTGAGGGAATCCGCAGTCACAAGTTCTTTGGCGTGGGTCTGGATGTCTACGAGGAGGAGGGTGCCAATGTCTTTGAAAATCACGAGGACGATATTATGATGCACTCTACCACCAACCGTCTGCTGTCCTTCCCCAATGTGATTATCACCTCTCATCAGGGCTTCTTTACCCGCGAGGCTTTGGCCGCTATCAGCACCACCACGCTGAACAACGCCATGAGCTACCTGCATGGTGAGAACCCCGACTCTTCTCTGAATTGATTTTCCCGGAAAGACGGTCAGGTGCCCAACCATCCGTTTTTCATCAAAGAGCGTGCTTCGGCACGCTCTTTTTCCTTACTGCAGATTCACGGTGAAAGGAAGCTTTAACGGCGTAGCCGTTAAAGCTTCAGGCATCAGCTATCAGACTTTAGGCATCAGTTTTTTGACCGTTTATTTAGGACTATGCACCGATTTTACTTTCCCTGATAACGGATTCCTGTTGCCTGATGCCTGCGCACGAAAGTGCGCGAAAGCTTCCTTTTTCACCTTTTGCGAAGAACTTTTTCCATGCAAAAGAAGCCCTCCACTGCGGGAAGGCTTCTTTTTTAGAATATTTACTGGCAGAAATATTTTACAAGGCTTGCACCGGCGGAGGACTGAATACTCATCAGGTTGGGCGCAATGTAGATATCCTGCACACCGTAGTGGTCTGTAAATCCGCTCAGGCGGTACAGATTATATTTGCGGTAGTCGATTGCGTAGACTGTGTGATAGTTCTGCGTGAAGAAGGGGACAAAGCAATTGCCGAAGGAGTCTTTGAGAATCACGCAGCAGCTGTCATCGTCAATGGCATCATTGGTCAGACGAACGAGGGACTGATCGCTTTCCAGAAATGCCAGATACTTCTGATTGAGGGGCTGCTCGCGGTAGTCACGAATCATGGTACCGTGGACACTCTGCTCACCATAGAGAATTTCCATTTCCACCCCGGGGAGCAGATAAGAAATTACATTGTCCTTTTCCACGGCATCGCGGTGACCGGTCTTTGCGTAGGTGGTACCCTGAAATTCTCCCTGGTCAAGAATTTCGAGGCTCTCCAGCTCCACAGGGGTCAGCCCCGTGGCTTCGCAGGCGGCGCGGTAGGCGTAATATGCACCGGTTGCCGTCCAGTGGTGGTCGCCGTGGAAGAAAAGGTATTCGTTTTTGTGCGCTTTCAGCGTACTGTAGACATCCACCGTGATTACATTCTCGGACATATTGCTGTGCAGGTAGTCAAGGGTCTTTCCCTGATTGGGAACATTCAGCTGCTCCTCATAAGCTTCGGGCATAATCACACTTGCGGCAGTCAGAGGCGGGACACTGATGACCCGCACACCTTTTGGCTGCATGAGATTTGCCAAATTGCTGACACTGCGGATATATTCATCGCTGTAAGCTTTGGAGAAGCCGACTGCGTAGAATGCATTTCCCTTATATACAATCAGGGAGTCGGAGCTCATGGTGATTTCTTCCAGATCCTCTTCCTCGTCCGGAATGGTTTCGGGAATCGTTTCCTCCGGGGGAGCCTCCAAATCCAGCTTGACCGGTTCATCCATCGGAATGATATCATTCTGCGGCATTACGCCGGTGAAGCTCAGCTCACCGTAGCCGTGAAGATTTTCCACCTGATTGGAAAGGGCAATCCAGTTTTCCCGGCCGGGGAAGGTGTCGGAAAACCACAAGGTCAGGTCGTCAAAGTAATCTCCGCTGATGACAACACCGAAAGTCAGCTTTGGAAAGTGAGCAAGCTTTCGCTTCTCACTTTGCGATACCTCTGGGTGCAGGGAAGGAATTGCACAGGCAATCATACCGACAATCAGAAGCGCCAGAAAAGGAAGCGCCAGTTTTGTATTCTTCTTATTCATAGCGTCTCCTTAGAATTGGAAATACAGGAAAGGATTGTAGCTGTCACCGACTAAGGCGGCGGTGCACAGGATTAAAAGTGCCACAGGCAGAATGCAGTATGTAATCACATCCCAGACCCCGGAAATGTGCATACGGCAGCACAGCGCGGATATGCGTTTGTCAAGCATATCCATCAGCGGCGTGGAGATGACAACAGCGGCCAGCAGCAGAAATGCGTTATTCTGCAGCATGGTGACAGCACTCAGGTCGAATAGCGCGTTGCCGTTCAGACCAAACATTCCCTTTGCCAGAGTCATTGCCAGCCCGACATCGGAGAAGCGGAAAATCACCCAGCCGAGGCTGACGGCCAGAAGCAGGTAGAGATTGGATACCACGGGAATTTTCGTGAGCCACTTGCGCAGTCCGAAGCGCTCTGCCATGAGCAGCAGGAAGAACCACAGTCCCCACAGTACGAAATTCCAGCTTGCACCGTGCCACAGACCGGTCAGCGCCCACACAACGAAGGTATTTCGGATTGTGCGCCATGTGCCCTCGCGGCTGCCGCCCAGAGGGATGTATACATAGTCACGGAAGAAGGTGCCGAGACTCATGTGCCAGCGCCGCCAGAATTCGATGACAGAGCGGGAGATATAGGGATAATTGAAGTTTTCGGGGTAGTGAAGCCCCAGCATCAGACCCATGCCGATTGCCATATCGGAGTAGGCGGAGAAGTCAAGATAAATTTGCAGAGCGTAGGCACCGATTCCCACCCAGCTTCCCAGCACACTTAAATTTTGCAGGGCAGAGAGGTTGGAAGAGAGCATGGCCGTGTCTGCGATTGCCTCGGTGCTGAGAATCAGCTTGTCGGCGAGATTGCCGCAGGGATTGGCAAACAGAACTTTTTTGGCAAGACCCAGTGCGAACCGTTTGACGCCCTCGGAAAGCTCGGGGGTTCTGCTGCGATAGCCGAAGAGCTCTCCGGCGATGGAGCCGTAGCGCACAATGGGACCTGCAATGCACTGATGAAACAAAGAAGCATACAGAAGCACATTCAGGAAACTCTGCTCCGCCGGAGCTTCTCCACGATACACATCCACCATATAGGTCAGAAGCTGGAAGGTATAGAAGGAGATGCCTATGGGCAGCGCAATGTCCGCAATCCACGCGGGCACATCTGCGCAGATGCCCCACAGAAATGCGGCATACTTAAAAAATGCAATGAAAGAAACATCCACAGCCGCCGCCACAGCCAGCATGGCTTTTTTAGCGCGCCCCTCCAACTGTGCAACACCCAACGCGCATGCCCAGGACACACCGCTCATGGCAATCAGCAAGAGCAGGTATTTCGGCTCAGCCCAGCCATAAAACAGCAGGGAGAACAGCAGAAGTATGATATTTTTGCTTTTCAGCGTGGGACATAGCCAGTAGGCAATCAGAGAAGCAGGTAAAAACGCATACAGAAAAATCAAACCGGAGAAAACCATGTATAACCTCGTCTGTTTCAGTAAAATCATAGTCCTTATATAGTTTATCACAGGATTTATGTGTGTCAAGGAGATTTCCGCCTGCCATATAACCGGGTGAATCCCTCTTTTTGTATTGCATGTCGCGTATTTTTCCGCTATAATCAGATAAAAAAGGGAAGTGATGACATGAAAGCAGAGACCTATGCAAACATCGCGGAATGGTTTCGCCGCAGACCGGGGGCGTGCAGGCTGCTGCTTTTCTTGAATGCATCGATTCCCGCGGTGTTCTATGTGTCCTTTCCGCTGCTTATCTTTTTGCAGTTTGCACTCGGCGGGCAGTGGCAGCGCAGCATCCTGACGGCGGGCATCCCCTTTGTCGCGCTGAGTGTTTTCCGCAGGGTGTACAACCGCCCGCGGCCTTATGAGAAGCTCGGTATCACGCCACTCATTCCCAAGGAGAAGAAAGGACACTCCTTTCCAAGCCGCCATGTGTTCTCAGCATTCATCATCGCCATGTGCTGGCTGAATTTTGTCCCGACTGTGGGGACTGTGTTTCTTGCGCTGGCGGCGGCGCTGGCTGGGATACGGGTGGTCGGCGGTGTGCACTATGTCTCCGATGTGGCGGTCGGCGGACTGTTTGGGATTGTGTGTGGCCTGATTGGCTTTTGGATTTGAGGTAATTGCATGGAAAAAATTGATTTTGTAGTTCTCTGGGTGGATGGCTCGGATCCGGCTTGGCTGGCTGAGAAAAATCACTACCTTGAGGAAAAGTACGGAGATTCCTTTGTCAGCGGAGCATCGCGCTATCAGGACTGGGAGCAGATGAACTACTGGTTCCGCGGGGTGGAGAAGTTTGCTCCTTGGGTCAATCGGGTATTTTTTGTCACTTGGGGGCATGTGCCTGCTTGGCTGAATCTCAGCCATCCCAAGCTCACGGTTGTGAATCATCGGGATTTTATTCCCGCCGAGTATCTGCCCACCTTTAACAGTAATACGATTCTTTTGAACCTGCACCGCATTCCGGGCTTAAGTGAGCAGTTTGTCATATTTAATGATGATATGTTCCTGACTGCACCTACGAAGCCTACGGATTTCTTCCGGGATGGACTTCCTGTGGATGAATGCGTCCACAATGCCATCGTCAGCCCCGGCGGGGGAGATATGTTCCCGCATTTCCTCCTGAACAACATGGATGTGCTCAACCGTAATTTCAGCAAGCGCAGCTGCATGAAGAAGAACCTTGCCAAGCACTTTCATCCGTGCTACCGCATGGGAAATCTGCGTACCTTGGCGCTGCTGCCGTGGTGGGGGTTTACGGGGTTTTATAATCACCATGTATCCTGCGCCTACTTAAAGCGCACCTTTGAGGAAGTCTGGCAGAAGGAGGAAAAGGTTCTGATTGAAACCTCCCGCCATCGCTTTCGGGATATGCACGATGTCACCGAATGGCTCATGCGCTATTGGCAGATTGTGAAGGGGGATTTTGTCCCTCGGGATGTGCGCTTCGGGCGCTACTATGGGATTACGGATGACAACAGCGGACTTGCGGGCGTCCTTCGCAGCGGGGCCAAGGTGGTCTGCGTGAATGACGAAGTACCGACTTCGGATTTTGAATCGACTAAGGCGGAGATTTTGCGTGTTTTCCAAGAATTTCTGCCCGACAAGTCTTCTTTTGAAATATAAAAAGAAACGCAAGCACCCGGCCCCCGCCGGGTGCTTTTGCATTCTCACCGCGGGCGAATGCAGTAATCGTCCTCTTATTCTCCCTTTGTCCGCAGCGATATGCCGAAACCCATCCACAACCATTTGCACAAAAATCTTTCGTGAACTCGTAAATTTTTGTTGAAGATTTTGATTTTCTCTGTTATGATAATTCCAACGCACAGACAAAAATGTGCTGCACTGCAAAAAATCGAAAGGACGATGCACGATGGTTGATTTGTACGCGAAGCCCTATTGCCTGAGCGACGAAGATGTTGCATGGGTTAAGGAAACCATTGCTTCTATGACTGACGAGGAAAAGGTCGGACAGCTGTTCTTCCAGCTCACCTCCTCCCAGGATGAAGCCTATATCAAGGAGCTCATGGAGAAGTACCACTTGGGCGGCGCCCGCTATAACGGTATGCCCGGTGAGAAGGTTCTGGCTCAGAATGTGCTCCTGCAGAAGTACGCCAAGATTCCTGTCTTCATCGCTTGCAATCCCGAGGGCGGCGGAAACGGAGTCTGCCCCGATGGCACCTTCGTTGGCTCCGGCATCAAGGTCGGTGCTACCGGAAAGCTTGAGCACGCCACCGAGATGGGTCGCGTTTCCGGCGCGCAGGTTGCCGCTACCGGCTGTAATATGGCCTTTGCTCCCGTTGTGGATATCCTCTATAACTGGGAGTGCGAGGAGGTTCTCTCCCGCGCATTCGGCAATGACCCCAAGATGGTTGCGGACTTCGGCAAGGCCTATATGGATGGCCTGCACGAGACCCCCGGTGTTGCCTCCGTTGCCAAGCATTTCCCGGGTAATGGTCAGGACTACCGGGATGCCCACCTGTCCAATAACATCAATTCCTTCGGTGAGGATGACTGGATGGCTTCCTATGGCCGCGTGTACAAGACCCTGATTGACGGCGGCTTGGATGCCATTATGGGCGGACATATTCTCATGCCCGAGTACATGCGCGACCAGAACCCCGACATCACCTATGAAGAGCTGCTGCCCGCAACCCTTTGCCCCGAGATTATGACCGGGCTTCTGCGTGATAAGCTTGGCTTCAACGGCATGGTGGTCACCGATGCCTCCCACATGGTGGGCATGACCAACCAGATGAAACGCAAGGACATGCTTCCCACTGCCATCAATGCAGGCTGTGATATGTTCCTGTTTTTCAATGACCCCGATGAAGACTTCGCAACCATGCTCAGTGCCTACAAGACCGGCATTATCAGCCGGGAGCGCATGACCGAGGCGCTGACCAGAATCTTAGGCCTGAAAGCCCACATGGGTCTTAACAAGAAGGCAAAGGAAGACCTGTGTCCCAAGGCAGAGGATTTGCCTTCTGTGCTTCACAATCCCGAGTATGCTTCCTATGCACCCGCGGTCAGCCGGGATGCGTTGACCCTTGTGAAGTATCTGGATAAGGATGTGCTGCCCCTGTCCCCGGAGAAGACCAAGCGGATTATGATTGTATCCATCAAGGGTGCGGACGGCCCCATGGCTGCCCTCATGGCTATGGCGATGGGCGGCGGCGCAGGCCGCAAGACCCCTGCTCAGAAGCTGCAGGAGCGGCTGATTGCCAAGGGCTTTGATGCGTTCATCTATGAGAGCCCTCTGGATAAGATTAAAAAGCAGATTGCCGCCGGCGAGAAGCCCAGCCTGAACCTGTATTTTGCGGGTAAGAACGCAATTTCCGATTTTGTTTCCGGTCAGGACTTGGTCATTTCCCTGTTTGATGTGGCCAATGGCCATCCCGCCTTCGGCCTGAGTAAGGGCGGCGGAGAAATCCCTTGGTATGTCCATGAGCTTCCCGTGGTGGGTATCAGCGTGAATAAGCCCACCATGCTGGCAGATGCGCCTATGCTGCGCACCTATATCAATACCTACGACAGCAATGACGATACCATGGATGCGTTGGTGGATGCGCTTGTGTCCGGCCCCGAGGCATTCAAGGGCAGCGACCCCATCGACAGCTTCTGCGGTATGTGGGATACCAAGATTTAACTATAATATAAAGTAAGAAGGTAATATGTTATGAGCACTTTGGCTGATTTCAAGCGCAAGAAAGATTTCCTTGTCTGTGTGGACTCCGACGGCTGTGTCATGGATACCATGAACTGCAAGCATTTCCATTGCTTCGGCCCCTGCATGGTGGACGAGTGGAACCTGCAGGAGTGGAAGGATGCCATCCTGGAGCGCTGGAATGTGATTAACCTCTTCTCCATGACCCGCGGTATCAATCGCTTCAAGGGTCTTGCCATGGCACTTGCCGAGATTGACAAGCAGTATACCCCCATTCCCGGCATTGAGGCTCTGTGCCACTGGGTGGAGGTTGCACCGGCACTTTCCAATGACGGTGTGACCAAAGCTGCACAAGAGGCCGCCGACCCCGTGGCAAAGGCCATCTTTGAGAAGGCTCTGAGCTGGTCCAAGGCCGTCAATGCCGCCATTGTAAAGCTGCCCGAGGAGCTGAAGGTTCCCTATGTGGGCGCAAAAGAGGGTCTGGCCGCTGCCCATGCCTTTGCCGATGTGGCAATGGTTTCCTCTGCCAACCGTGATGCCGTGGAGGAGGAGTGGGGCAAGTTCGGTCTTCTGGAGCATACCGATATTGTCCTTGCACAGGATGTGGGCTCTAAGGCGCACTGCATTGCCGAGATGCTGAAATTCGGCTATGACAAGGATAAGGTTCTGATGATTGGCGATGCTCCCGGCGACTGCGATTCTGCCGAGAAAAACGGTGTTTATTACTATCCCATTCTTGTCAACCACGAGAAGGAGAGCTGGGACGAGGCCATTGCCGCTGCCTTTGCCAAGCTCCGGGCAGGGGAGTACGCCCCCTACGGCGCCGAGAAGAAACAGCAGTTCCTGCATAATCTCGGCGGTTAATTCAAACTCCATACGACAAAACGCCACTGCCCTGCGCAGTGGCGTTTTTGCGTATTCAGTACTTCACCGTGTGTCGATTTACTGCAAGCGGCTGAACTGCAAGCGGCTGAACTGTATGCGGCTGAACTGCATGCGGGCAATCGAATACAAACAAAGAAACGATTTAACAAAGAATCAAATAATAAAGAAACGAAGAAACAAAACCAAGGCAGAATAAGGAAGCTTTAACTCGCCTTGCTCGTAGTCATCAGTCGTCAGTCGTCAGTCATCATAGTGGTGACTTTAGGTGCAAGTGCCGATTTTAGCAGGCAAAAAACTGATGACTGAAGCTTTAACACTTACCGGTATTCAAACACAATTTCCTGCTTTTCGGCATCCACCTTGGCGTTCACGCCGAAAGGCACAATGCACCTTGGTGTAGCGTGACCCACATTCAGGTTTGCCAGAATGGGTAGGGCGGGATTTGCGATGACCTCCATGAGAATTTCATGGTATTCGGATTGATATTTTTCATTCATGGGTTTGCCCACAAGCACGCCGCTTATCACCTCGAATACACCCGTATCTTTCAGCGCAGTGACCATTCGGCGGTATTTTTCGGGGCTTGCCGTTTCTTCACTGGACTCCAGCAGCAGGATTTTTCCTTTCCAGTCCTCCAAATCGGGGAACAGACGGTATTTTCTGCCCAGCTTTGGCATGTCTTCATAGCGTTCACCCGAGAATAAATCATACAGGCTGTCGATGCAGCCGCCCAGAATGTTTCCCTCAAATCGGGGGCTGCCCTGCAAAAGCCGGAAACCATCATTTTTGTGAGCCATAGGCATGGTGCCCATGGCTTCGGGACTGAAATCCGTCCTTGCCTCATACCACACGGGGGCGGGGACGATTTTTGCAATTCTTCCGGTTTCCAGCAGCTCCTCAAAATATTCCTTTGTATAGGGCAGCATATCCTCCGCCAATTCGCACACATCGGGCAGGAATGCCTGACCGTAGTAGGTAGGAAGCCCCAGCTTATGCAGCATCAGATGGTTCATGGTGGTGTCGGAGAAGCCCAGAAAGATTTTCTTTTGCAGTGCCTTTTTCAGTTCATCGTGGTCAAAAAGGCAGGGCAGCAGCCGATAGGTGTCATCCCCGCCGATGGCGCACAGAATCATATCCGTATCGCTTTCAAAGGCATCCAGTAAATCCTTTGCTCTGGCCTCCGGATGGTCGGAAAGAAACGCCGGCCCTCTGCGAGCGTTCTCCGAGAAGCGCACTTCTGCGCCATAGTCCGAAAGCCGCTGCAATCCAATCCTTTCTTCATGGGCGATGAAATCCTCGCCCAGAAGCCCACGGGACAGGCTGACAACGGTAATGGACTTCACTTTCATATTAAGCTTCTCCCGAAATCATACCGCTTTGCCTTCTCGGCTTCCCGGGATTCGTGCTTTTCATAGTAGCCGATGAGCTCGTCACCGTCGCGCAGAGCCACCATATAGATATCCTTGTTGGATTTTTCGCTGTGGAAGGTGAGCACCATATTGTTCTTCGGGGAGGCCTTGAACCATTCGTAAACCCGCAGAAGGGCCTGCTTTGCATACTCCGGATGGCACATAAGTACATTGGAGCCTATAAGCTCAGCACCACCGTCACCGGCATAGTGTGCGATGGCGGCGGGGTTCATGTAAATAATGGTGTGCTCCAAATTGCACAGCACAATGGGTGCGCGGTCAAGCTCCAGAACACTTTTATAGAATTTTTCCATAGGATTGCCCTCTTTTCCTGCATTTTTCTCATTGTATCGGACAATGATTCATTTGTAAAGCACCCATTTTTCTTTATGCTTTCTTTATACATACGGCAAAGCTTTAACACCATCTTTTTAATTCCCATGATAAAATTCTGCCATCAATGAAAGCGGGAGGGAAATTATGGCCTTTCACAGAAAACGAAGCATCAGCTCTGCCCAGCTCATCATGGGAGGTTTTGCCCTGACAATTTTGACCGGCACATTCCTTCTCATGCTTCCCGGCGCAGTCCGGCAGGGAAGCGCATCTTTCGCCGATGCGCTCTTTACCGCCACCTCGGCGGTGTGTGTCACGGGGCTCGTGGTGCGCGATACTGCGCTCTACTGGTCGCCCATGGGACAGGGCATCATTCTGGCGTTAATCCAGATTGGGGGACTTGGCATTGTCTTTGTAGTCGTTGCGCTGAATTTTCTTTCGGGGCGTAAGGTTACACTTATGCAGCGGCAGACCCTTTGCGATGCACTGTCCATTCCCCATATCGGCAACTTAGGGCGGCAGGTCGGCTTCATCCTCAAGTGGACGGTGCTGGCGGAGCTTTTTGGCGCGGCACTTCTGGCCTTTTCCTTTGTGCCGAGATTTGGGCGGCAGGGAATATGGCTTTCGGTGTTTCATTCCGTGTCGGCTCTGTGCAATGCGGGATTTGACCTGATGGGAAGCATCACCGGGCCGTTCTCATCCCTGACAGGGTTTTCAGACGACCGGATTGTGACCCTGACCATCGGGCTGCTCATTATTGTGGGCGGTATCGGATTCATGACATGGGAGGATGTCGCCCGCCACGGTCTTCGTTTTAAAAATTACCGTTTGCAGTCCAAGCTGGTATTGTCTGCCACAGCGGTCTTGCTGCTGGTTCCCTTAATCAATCATCTTGTCTATGATTTTTCCGGCAATGTGCTGCTTGCGGCATTTCAGGCGGTCACGCCCCGTACTGCGGGTTTTAACACAGCGGATCTGAATGCGCTGACACCCAACAGCCGTGTGCTTATGGTGCTGCTGATGCTCGTCGGCGGCGCACCGGGTTCCACGGCGGGCGGCATGAAGGTCACGACTCCGGCAGTGCTGCTGCTTTGCGCCCGGTCCGTATTTACCCGTCGGGAGGATGTGCACTGTTTCGGACGGCGAATTGATGACAGTGTGATAAAATCTGCGGCGGCGATTCTGTTTTTGTATGTATTTTTGTGCGTGACAGGGGCGATGATGATAAGTTTTGCCGAGAACCTTCCCATAACCCTGTGCCTGTTTGAGGCGGCCTCTGCCATCGGCACTGTGGGTCTTACGCTTGGCATCACCCCGGAACTGGGCTCGGTTTCCCGCGCTGTGCTTATCGGACTCATGTATTTCGGAAGAGTGGGCGGTCTGACGATGATTTTCGGCGCAGTTCCCCGGCGGGAGACGGTTTCCTCCCGGCTTCCCGTGGAAAAATTGACGGTTGGATAGGAGACGATTATGAAATCTGTACTTTTAATTGGTTTAGGAGAATTCGGTCAGCTTCTTGCCCGGGAGCTGACAGAGCTGGGTCATGAAGTCATGGCTGTGGACAAGGATGAAAACCGTATTCAGGATGTGCTGCCCTTTGTGACCGGAGCGCAGATTGGGGACAGCACCAATGCGGCATTTCTGCGCTCTCTGGGCGTGCGCAGCTTCGATGTGTGCATGGTCACCATCAGTGAAGATTTTCAGAGCTCTCTGGAGACCACAGCACTTCTTAAGGAACTGGGTGCCCCCTGCGTGGTTGCCCGGGCTGACAGGGACTCTCAGGAGAAATTCCTCTTGAGAATCGGCGCGGATGAGGTGGTCAATCCCAAAAAGCACATGGCGCACTGGGCAGCGACCCGCTACACCTGTGCCCACATTCTGGATTATATCAAGCTGGATAATACCCACGGTATTTTTGAGGTGGATGTGCCGACGGACTGGGTGGGAAAAACCATACTGGAAATTGACATCCGCAGGAAGTACAGCATCAATATTCTGGCGGTGAAGGATCATGGGAAGATAGATCTTTCTATTCAGCCCGACACCCGACTGCACATGGGGCAGACCATGCTGGTGCTGGGACAGCGCAAAGCCCTGCAAAAATGTTTTAAGATGTGAGGGGAAAATTATGCATCCCATTGTTATTGCGACTTTGTTTTTGTTTCTTTTTATGATTGTCAGACGCATTAAACTCTATCTGACGGATTCTGCCAAGAAGCCGTCCATGCCGGATGATTCTAAGGTAGAGGCCATGGTGCGGGAACTGGAATGCGAGCTTTTAACCCCCGAGGAGAGGGAAAAGCTCATGGGCGACTGAGCAAAAGGGTGGAAAAGATGCTTTTCCTGTGATAGAATGAAAGCGGAGGTGAGAAAATGCAGATCAATGAAATACACGCGCGGGAGCATATTCTCGCCTGCCTGTCTCCGTCACCCTCCAATCCCGGTATCATCGAGAAGGCTGCCCGAATGGCGCAGGCCTTCGGCGGCAAGTTTACGGCGCTGTATGTGCGTACTCCCGCCAGCGCCAATCTGTCCCGGGAGGATGCCGAGCGGCTGGATGCCAACATCCGCATGGCGGTGAAGCTGGGGGCTACGGTGGCCACGGTGATGGGCGATAACATCCCGTTTCAGATTGCGGAATTTGCCCGGCTGTCCGATGTAACGAAAATTGTTATCGGCAGAAGTGCTACCCGCTATCGCCGCTTTTGGGATTCGGTTGCGCTGACGGAGCAACTCACCCTGACGGCACCCGATATTGATATTTACATCATTCCCGATGCCGCCTCCAAGCACCGACGAAGGGTTCCCTTCGAGGGACGGATGCTCCCGTCGGTTCCCGATGTGCTGATTCTTCTTGCAACCTTTGCCTGTGCAACGGCAATCGGCTTTTTGTTCGGTGCTCTCGGCTTCACAGAGGCAAACATTATCACGGTCTATATTCTGGGGGCCATGCTCTCTGCGGTGTTTACAGGGGGCTGGCTCTGCGGAACCCTTTATGCACTGGGAAGTGTACTGCTGTTTAACTACTTCTTTACCGAGCCCAGAATGACCTTGCAGGCCTATGAATCGGGCTATCCTTTTACCTTCGGCGTGATGCTGCTGGCCTCCATGCTGATAGGTACTTTTGCAAGGCGGCTTCGGGAGCATGCAGGGCAGTCGGCTCGGGATGCCTACCGCACGAAGCTCCTGTTTGATGCCAATCAGCTATTGCAGAAGGCAACGAATGAAGCCCGGGTAATCGAGGTTGCTTCGGAGCAGATTGAGCGCCTTCTGTCCTGCCCGGTGCGCATTGTGCCCGTGGCGGATATTACCGCGCAGGCAGATGCGGCAATTCAGAATGCACTGGATAAATTCCGGGAGGACTCTGCCCAAAACCAGTTTGCGAACGGCAAGACCTCCTATTTTCCTGCCCGTGTCAATGCGAAGGTCTATGCGGTGCTGGAAATCTCCATGGATACACCCCCCGATGCGTTTGAGACCGGCGTGCTGAGCTCCATTCTGGGTGAGTGTGCACTGGCTCTGGAGAACCTGCACAACGCCGCCGAAAAGGAGCGGGCAACCATCCGTATGCACAATGAGCGGGTACGAAGTGACCTGCTTCGCACCATATCCCATGACCTGCGTACACCTCTGACCTCCATCTCCGGCAATGCAAGCAACCTGCTCACCTCGGAGGCCCAATTGGATGACGATACCCGCCGCCGTATGTATGCCGATATCTACGAGGATTCCCGGTGGCTGATTGAGCTGGTGGAAAATCTCCTGTCCGTCACCCGGATTGAGGACGGACGGATTCAGCTCAAGCAGTCTTCCCAGCTTGTGGAGGAGCTGGTGGATGAGGCACTCCATCATGCCAATCTGGACGGTCAGCACGAAGTGACCGTATCCTATGAAGAGGAATATCTGCTGGCATCGGTGGATGCCAAGCTTACAGTGCAGGTGCTTGTAAATCTTTTGAACAACGCGGTCAAGTACACGCCTTCCGGCTGCCGGATTGTGATTTCTGCGGGGAAATGCGCCGAAGGTGTTTTTATCCGTGTCTGTGATGACGGCCCGGGCATTGCCGACGAAGAGAAGGAGCATGCATTTGAAATGTTCTACACCGGCTCTCGGTTGGGCGATGGCCGCAGAAGCCTTGGTTTAGGTCTCGGCCTGTGCCGCACCATTGTGGAGGCTCACGGCGGACACATCACCCTGACCGACAATGTGCCGACGGGCTGCTGCTTTACCTTTACACTGCCATCTGCGGAGGCTCAGATACATGAATAAAATCAATATTTTGGTAGTGGAGGACGATATCCCCGTCCGCAACCTGATTACCACCACCTTAAAAACCCATGACTATCGCTATATCGTTGCCCCCAATGGGGAGAGTGCCATTATGCAGGCCGTGTCCCATATGCCGGATGTGGTGCTGCTGGATTTGGGACTTCCGGATTTGGACGGCGTGGAGGTCATTAAGCGCCTGCGCAGCTGGTCCAATATGCCCATCGTGGTGCTCAGCGCCCGCAGCGAGGACGAAGATAAGATTCAGGCCTTGGATGCCGGAGCGGATGACTACCTGACAAAGCCCTTTTCCATTGAAGAGCTGCTTGCCAGACTCCGCGTTGTGCAGCGGCGCTTGGCGCAGATGCAGACCGGGACGGAGGGCGGATCCGTCTTTGAAAACGGCGGTTTGCGCGTGGATTTTTCCACGGGAATTGCGTACCTGTGCGGCGAGGAGCTGAAACTGACTCCCATGGAATATAAGCTTTTGTGCCTGCTTTCCCGGAATGTGGGCAAGGTGCTGACCCATACCTTCATCACGCAGAAAATTTGGGGCAGCAGCCGGGAAAATGACATTGCCTCCCTGCGAGTATTCATGGCATCCCTGCGCAAGAAGCTGGAGCCGGCGGGAAGCCCCTGCGCCTATATTCAGACCCATGTGGGCATCGGCTATCGGATGCTCCGGGTTGAGTAAAAGCATCGGGATGTAAATCCCGATGCTTTTGCTTTTCGGTTGCAGAATATCATATTTTATGCTATGATAAAGAAAAAACAAAAAGGAGATTCTCTATGAAAATTGCAGCAACCTATGACAATGGCAATATCTTCGGACACTTTGGCAGAACGGAGTTTTTTAAGGTCTATGAAGTGGAGGACGGAAAAGTGGTTTCCTCCGAGGTTATCGGCTCCGATGGTCAGGGACACGGTGCATTGGCAGGAGTTCTTGCCGGTCACGCCATTGATGTGCTGATTTGCGGCGGCATCGGCGGCGGTGCCCAGAGTGCGCTCAGCGATGCCGGCATTGCCGTGGTTTCCGGCGCGGAGGGCTCTGCCGATGAAGCCGTGCAGATGTATCTGCGTGGTGAGCTGGTGAGTGCAGGTACCAACTGCGACCATCACCACGACCACGAGGAAGGCCACGACTGCGGCAGCGGCGGATGCGGAAGCTCCTGCGGTGGTGGCTGCGGCGGATGTCATACGCCTGCCATGGAAGGCCGCAATGTGGGCAAGGTGTGCCGTGTGCACTACCGCGGTACTCTGGATGACGGCAGCCAGTTTGATTCCTCCTATGACCGCGGAGAGCCTTTGGAGTTTACCTGCGGTGCAGGTCAGATGATTCGCGGATTTGATGCCGCTGTTGCCGACATGGAGGTCGGTGCCGTGGTGGATGTGCATCTGGAGCCTAAGGATGCCTACGGTGAGCCCAGCCCCGCTGCCATTTTCTCCTTTGAGATTGCGTCTTTACCCGGTGCGGAGGAGCTGACTGTCGGCCAGAAGGTGTACCTCTACGACCAGATGGGGCGTCCTATCCCCGTGAAGGTTATCGCCATGGACGAGGTGAATATCACCTTTGATGCCAATCACGACCTTGCCGGAAAAGCCCTGAATTTCCGCATTGAGCTTGTCGAAGTAAAATAATTCCCTTTTGTCAGCGTACCTTTGGTACGCCGACTGCTTGTGTTTTCCGGAAGGATGGATTCCCTTGTCAAAGCAAACTGAATATGACCGTATGGCAAATGCCCCTGTGGGCGATTTGATTCTGTCCATGGCACTGCCTGCCATGGCAACCACCCTGATTACCAGTGTCTACAATCTGGCAGACACATTTTTTGTGGGACGTATCGGCACCTCTGCGACAGCCGCCGTGGGTGTGGTGTTCAGCTTCGGCATGGTGCTCATGGCACTGGGCTTCTGGGCTGGCACGGGCTGTTCCACGCTTGTCAGCACCTTGCTTGGGGCACGAAAAAACGAAGAGGCAGAGCGGGTGCTGAGCACCGCATTTGCGCTAAGCCTTTTCTTCGGTTCGGTTGTGGCACTGGTGGGCTTTTTGGGCGGTGATGTGCTTCTTAAGCTTCTGGGAAGCACCGATACCATCCTGCCTTATGCGAGAAATTATGCCCGTTATATTCTTCTTGCCGCCCCCATGACCGCTGCCAATCTTCTTATGGGGCAGACCCTCCGGGCAGAAGGCCTTGCCAAGCAAAGCATGTTCGGGCAGATAAGCGGCGGTGTGCTGAATATGATTTTAGACCCCATCTTCATTTTCGGCTTCCGACTTGGTATCTCCGGCGCGGCCATTGCGACGGCACTTTCCACAGTGGTGAGCTTCTGCGTGATGCTCAGCTTTTATCTGCGGGGAATAACCCGCCTGCGCCTGAATCTTCGCAGCATCAGCCGCAGTGCAGGGGACTACCGGAGTCTTTTGACCGTGGGTGTGCCCAGTCTGTGCCGCCACGGCACCAATATGATTGCCAATGTGGTGCTCAATACCGTAGCCGGCGCATGGGGCGATGCTGCCATTGCTGCCATGAGTGTCTGCGGGCGGCTGATGTATCTGTCATCCTGCGTCAGCGGCGGCCTCAATAACGGCTCCCAGCCCGTTATCGGTTTTGCCAACGGAAGCAAAAATTATAAGCGGCTTAAACAGGCATTCTGGTTCATGGTGAAGTTCTCTACTGTGTCCATGGTGGCCTTCGGTATTGTGGAGGGGATTTTTGCCCCGCAGCTGATTGCACTTTTCCGCAACGATGCCGAGGTTGTGCGCATCGGCACCGTGAGTCTGCGCCTGATTTGCGTGGCACTGCCGTTCAGCTGCTTCATGAACAGCGCAAGCACCCTGTTTCAGATTACAAAGCATCCGCTTCCCAGCTCCCTGATTATTTTCGGACGGCAGCTGGTGCTGTATATCCCATCTCTTCTGGTGCTGCCGAAGCTCATCGACATTTTGGGCCTCCAGCTTGCCGCCCCACTGTGTGATACCATTATGGGACTTATCTGTATTCCCATGGTATTGGTGTATTTTGCAAGACTGGAATCCTGAGCGCCTGAACATTTTATATGATAAAAACCTGCACATTTCGTGCAGGTTTTTTTGTAAAAATCATATACAAAGCCACGGGAAATATGATATAGTAAAAGGAGAATTTTATCAATTTTTCCGCAATGGAGGCGAAAACATGAGTAAGCCCCGATTGAAGCTGATTGTCAATTTCTTTTTGACGGTTCTCGGTGCCATAGTTCTGGCGTCGCTGATTTTGCATGTTCAGAATGCCCAGACCATGCAGGAGCAGAATAACCGAAATAATGAGATTCTGGAAGCGGTCATGGATGCCATTGACGGCAATTTTGCCGAGGCGGAAAATCTGCGCAACCGCTTTAATGTTTCCAATCAGCAGGATGCGGTTGTCCTGTCGGAGATATCGAAAAACGGTTTGTTTGACCGGATTATTATGTACATGAATCGCAGACAGTTTCAAAATGCCTGCAATGTTTTTACAACCTTTGTGAATAATGTGGACTGCAAGTATATGTATGTCATCAATGAGCAGGGGCAGATTGTGTGCAGTGTTGACCCGGGGGATTTGTATCACCTTATCAGCGAAAAGACCGGCATCAGTGAAAATGAGCCGCGATTGTATAACGGCACATCCATCGAAAACGCTGACGGAAAAACTGTGATTTCTCCCATCGTGACCCATACGGGCTTTCACAGGAATAACTACACCTACACAACGGAGCTTCAAGGTTCTGATGGGGATGTGCGCTATCTTGTGGTGGGCTTCTCCGATGAAATTCTGAGCATGGAGCTTGCAATACTGGAGGATGTCAGCCGCGTCCTGGGAAGTGCTAAGGCCGGTCAGGCCGGATTTGTTTTTGCGGTGGACACCCATAGCGACTGCTTTGCCTACTATGACGACGGACAGTCCGTGCTTTCGGGGGAATATGCACCCCGGTTCGGTGTTTCGCAGGAGGCTCTGCGCGATGGATTTTCCGGCGAGCTTACCATCAACGGTGAGCGGTATTATTGCTCAGGCAGAAGATATGCTTCCGATGCAATCGGCGATGAATTGGCAATTATTACGGCAATTCCGAACGCGGAGATGCTTACCAGCTCTGTGACGGCGATGCTGTGGCCGGCCTTCATTTTCATAACCTTTGTTGTTATGCTCTGGTCTTACGGTGTTTTTGTCCAGAATGTATTCATCCGCACTAAGGAAACACCCCACAGTCTCTGCATTTACCCTGTGGGCAAGCGCCGCCGCGCTCGCCGCGATGCGGAGAAGGCGTATAATGAAGCCCTGAGCATGGCAAAGAAAGCGCGTGTAGAGGGAGACCAAACGGTGCTCATGCCGGAGCCGCCCAAGAAAGGCAAGATATTTTACCTGAATATTACCATTGCCAAGGCAATGGTAATGCTCACGATTTTGGGCAGTATCCTTGTTTTCCTTGTGGCGTTCTTTATGCAGACCTTAATCTCCACCAGAACGGGGATGCAGTATTCCCGCAGTGCACTGCAGGAAGTCTTTGAAGCCATGGACGAGAGGGATTCCGCTTCCGACTCTGTGCTGAATTACTATAACCGTCAGTATCTGGCCAGAGCGGGACTTCTGGGCAAGCTGATGGAGACAAACCCGGATGATTTCTTTGCCTACCGGGATTTTGACCACGTGTTTATCTATGATGATGGAGAAAATGACGGGTTAAAATCCATCTGCGAAGCACCGCTGCTTGTAAGACTGTGCAAGGAAAATGGAATTGAGGCAATCCGCCTTTTCGATGAGAAGGGAAGGACGATTGCATCCAGCACCAACCAGTGGGATTATGTGCTGTCTAATGACCCCGAAAGTGACGACAGCGATTTCCGCAGCATTCTCATGGGTCGATGCACAGAAACAACTCGGGATATCTATGACGGGCGGGGAGCACTGGTGGGGCAGTGCTTTGGATGCCTTTTCCACTACTACACAAATCCGGACGGAACTGCTTCGGATATCTATGCGTGGCGCGATGACCCCGAGACGGTAACACGCCATCGTGGTGTCTTGGCAGTTTACCTGTCCGCAGAGCAGGTGCGACAGGTGCGCAAGGCAGTTTCTCTGGAATTTGCAGCAGATCAGATTGTCTATGCCCAGAACAGCAAGCTTGTAATCTTCGATAACAGCGAGGAGCACAAGGTGATTTATTCCGAAATTCCCTCCCTGGTCGGAAGTTCAGGCCAATCCATGCAGATGCAGGACAATGTTTTCAGCGGAACATTCTATGGCTTTCCGGTTGCGGACGGAGTTCATTATTTCCAGACGGTGATTGCCTTTGGCGATTACTATGGTGCAATCTTTACGCCGCTGTCAACGCTCTACAGTTCCCGTATGTATGTCTCCGTGATTACGCTGGCAGTGACCGCCATCTGCATGGTGCTCGTGGGAACCGTGCTTTCCTTCCACGATGAGACGGAGGAGGCGGCCTATACGGCGGTCAAGAACAGCGAAACCTACCGCATGGAGTATGACACCGTTACCATCACGACCCCGGACGGACGGCGCAGAAAGGTCAAGACTCTGAATGCACAGCTCCCGGGAAATCTGAAATGGAAGGACAGAACTCCCGAGCAGAAGCTTAAGATGGTGTTTATCACATTCTTTATGGTGTTTGCCGGCCTGCTGGGTGCCACGGTTCAGTATTATCTGCTTTCCGGAGATACCAATTCTCTGACATGGTACATTATGCAGGGAAGTTGGACGCACAATTTCAACATCTTCTCCGTGTGCCGGTGCGCAATTGTGTTTATCACCATCGGCGTGGGCATCAGTGTCTGCGATTTTCTGGTGTACCTGTTCTCTATTTCCTTCGGAATGCGGATAGAGGCACTGGGGAGTCTGCTGTTGTCCCTTGCCAAGTATCTGACTGTGTTTGCAGGTGTTTTCTACTGCCTCTATCTTTACGGCATCAACGGCACATCCCTGCTGGCTTCCGCCGGTATCCTGTCCGTCATCATCGGCCTTGGCGCCCAGAGCTTAATCGGCGATATTCTGGCAGGCCTGTTCCTTGCACTGGAGGGTGAAATTCGCGTGGGCGATATCGTCACCATCGGCGACTTCACGGGTCAGGTTCTGGATATCGGGCTTCGCACGACCAAGGTGCGCGACCGTCTGCTGAATGTCAAGATTTTCAATAACAGCACGATTTCCGCGGTTACCAATATGACAAAGCAGCTATCCTTTGCCGTATGTGAAATCGGCATTGAGTACGATGAATCCGTTGCCCGTGTGGATGATATCTTACGCAGTGAATTCCCGAATCTCCGGCGCTCCCTGCCCATGATTATTGATGGCCCCTATTTTCTGGGTATCACGGAGTTTGAGGACAGTGCAGTGCGGATTTCCGTATCTGCCGGCTGTACGGAGCAGAACCGCATTACCCTGCAGCGTGAGCTGAACCGTGCAATTCTGGATATTTTCCAGCGTAATCACATCAATGTGCCTTACCCGCAGGTGACACTCTCCCGCCGGGAAACCCCGGCAGAAGCTCCCGAGGAGAAAGAAACCATCGGCGTATAAACAGCATCTCAATAACAAATCGGCGTCAGCAAATGCTGACGCCGATTCTGTTTGTACGAAATGCAGGAATTGAAATATATTACGCGCATACGCTCGCAGTTGTCAGTTATCAGTAGTCAGTGGCGCTAATGCGGTAATAGGGATACTATTGTGCAATATTTTATATAGGGGCGGCTGATATGTCCCTACGGTTTCTAACGAAGGATTTGTCTTCTTATACTTTATTTCAATCAATATACAGCTCCTTGTTAACCCAAAAGCCCCACCTGTTTTTCACAGCAGGTGGGGGCTTTCTTACAATTTTTTCAGCGGCTGGGATTCGTCCTGTGCAATGAGCAGGTCGGAGATAATGTCGTTGGAGACCAGGCATCCCTTGGGGGTTAGTGTCCAGCGGCCATCGGAACCCTTGGCAGTGTGGCCGATGATGCTGCGCTTTTGCAGGAGCTTTTCCAGCGGCTCAAAGGGGAGCATGTAGGTCTTCTCATATTCCTCTTTGTTCAGTCCTGCGCTGGTACGAAGTCTCAGCATTACATATTCGCCTGCGCGCTCCCGCAGGGGGATATCCTGCACATCCTCCATCACATTGCCGCCCTCGCGGATGCCCTTGACATAGGCATCCAGGTCGCGTACTAAGGTAAAGCGCTTGCCCGCGAAATCGGAGCTGGCACTGGGGCCGAAGCCCAGATATTCGCCGCCTGTCCAGTATTTCATATTGTGCTTGGAGATGTGACCCTTGCGGGCAAAGTTGGAGATTTCGTACTGACGGTAGCCGCTGTTCCACAATATTTCCGTGGCAGCCAGATACATATCGGCCTGAGTGTCGTCATCGGGAAGTCTCAGCTTGTCTTTTTCGGTGTAGAAAGGGGTGCCCTCCTCCACCTTCAGAGCGTAGCAGCTCACATGGCTGGGGCCCAATTTCAGTACATGCTCCAGCGTGGCTTTCCACATATCGAGACTCTGGGCGGGCAGACCGTACATCAGGTCAACGCTGATATTGCGAAAGCCTGCGTTTCGGATGAGATTGAATGCATGGGTTGCCTGCGCAAAGCTGTGGGGGCGTCCCAGGAGCTTCAGCATTCGGTCATCATCGCTCTGTATGCCGAGACTCACCCGATTAAATCCCTCGGCTCTCAGCCGATGCAGCAGCTTGTTAGTCACGGAGTCGGGATTGGCCTCAAAGGTGATTTCCGCATCCGTTGCCACATCGAAGCTGCGGCGGATGGTGGTCAGGATGATGGCCAGCGCATCGGCACCGAAGAAGCTGGGAGTGCCGCCGCCGAAGTAGATGGTGTCCACCCGGTAGCCGGGAGCCAAAGCACCCGCCTCCTTGATGTGGTCGCACACGGCATCGAGATATTTGTCAAAAGTGGAATTATTGGTGCAGGGCTTAGAGTAGAAGTCGCAGTAGTTGCACTTGCTGCGGCAGAAGGGCACATGCACATATAATCCCAGCGGGGTTTTGTTACTGCCTCTTGTAATAATAGCCATGGTTATTCCTCATCCAGCTTCAGCACAGCCATGAAGGCCTCGGAGGGCACAGCCACGGTACCGAAGGTGCGCATGCGCTTTTTGCCTTCCTTCTGCTTTTCCAGAAGCTTTTTCTTTCGAGTAATGTCGCCGCCGTAGCACTTGGCCAGAACATCCTTGCGCAGAGCCTTGATGGTCTCGCGGGCAATGATTTTGCCGCCGATGGCCGCCTGCACGGGAATTTCAAACTGGGCGCGGGGAATGTTGTCTTTCAGCTTTTCGCAGATTTTGCGGGCTCTGGGGTAGGCATTGTCTGCAAATAGGATGAAGCTCAAAGCATCCACCACTTCGCCGTTGAGAAGGATGTCCAGTTTGACGAGCTTACTTTCCCGGTAGCCTAAGAATTCGTAGTCCAGAGAGCCATAGCCTCTTGTGCGGGATTTCAGGGCATCGAAGAAATCGTAGATGATTTCATTCAAAGGCATCTCGTAGTGAAGCTCCACACGGTTGGCATCCAAGTATACCATATCCTTGAATTCGCCCCGGCGGGTCTGCGCCAAGTCCATAATGTTTCCCACATAGTCCTGGGGTGCAATCAGATTGACCTTGACGAAAGGTTCTTCCGCCATGGCAATCTCAGCCGGGTCAGGATAATCCAAGGGATTATCCACCATCAGCACAGTGCCGTCGGTCTTGGTGACTCGGTAGACGACATTGGGCGCAGTGGTGATGAGGTCGAGGTTATACTCTCGCTCCAACCGCTCCTGAATAATTTCCATGTGCAGCAGTCCCAAAAAGCCGCAGCGGAAGCCAAAGCCCAGGGCAATGGAGCTTTCCGGCTCATAACTCATGGAGGCATCATTGAGCTTTAGCTTTTCCAGTGCATCGCGCAAATCCTGATATTTGCTGCCGTCGGCGGGGTACACGCCGGAGTACACCATGGGCTGAACCTCGCGGTAGCCGGGCAGCGCCTCTGAAGCGGGGTTCTCCACACCTGTGATGGTGTCGCCCACCTGGGTGTCGGAGATGGTTTTGATGGAGGCGGTGATATAGCCGACTTCACCGGCTCCCAGAGCCTCCCGGGGAACCAGTCCTGTGGGGCTCATGGTGCCGACCTCCACCACCTTGTAGACGGCATCGGTTGCCATCATGCGGATATCCATACCGGGCTTTACGGTGCCCTGCTTGATGCGGGTGTAGACGATGACACCGCGGTAGGAATCGTACTGGCTGTCGAATATCAGCGCCTGTAGGGCATCTTCCCGGTCTCCTGCGGGGGCGGGCACACCGTTTACAATCATTTCAAGCACTGCGTGAATATTGATGCCGTTTTTTGCGGAGATTTCGGGTGCATCCTCCGCAACCAGACCGATAATATCCTCAATTTCCGCCTTGACCTCGGCAGGTCGAGCGGATGGCAGGTCGATTTTGTTGATGACGGGCAACACCTCAAGCCCTGCATCCACGGCAAGGTAGGTGTTTGCCAGTGTCTGAGCTTCCACACCCTGAGATGCATCCACGACAAGGATGGCACCTTCGCAGGCGGCAAGACTCCGGGAAACCTCGTAGTTAAAGTCCACATGACCCGGGGTGTCAATAAGGTTCAGGGCGTAGGTTTCCCCGTCATCGGCGGTGTAGCCGAGGGTGACGGCGGTTGCCTTGATGGTAATACCGCGCTCACGCTCCAAGTCCATGGAGTCCAAAAGCTGCTGAGCGTTCAGGCGCAGGTCAACAGCGTGGCACTGCTCCATCAGACGGTCAGCCAAGGTGGACTTGCCGTGGTCAATATGGGCGATGATGGAAAAATTACGGATATGGGAAAGGTCAGTCATAGAAGATGGCTCCTTGAAGAATCTAACATACAGGGTATACGAATACATTTTACCCATTATAACGAAATTCGGGAAAAAAGTAAACTGTATATTTTGTGAAAGCTTCGGGCACAATGGGATAGGAACCTGTGCAAAAAAGGTCAAAATTTAGAATTTCAAAAAAATAATAGCGGTTACTCTTGCCGAAAATAAGAAAAAGGGGTATAGTCTTTGCGTATGATTTTCAGGTTACTACCGATGCCCCGGGCTTTGACCGAGCCAATGCAGGGAGAAAAAGAGGTTTAGAAAATGAGCACTACCAAGAAAAACGCCAAGGGCGCTGAAGATTTTCAGGCAGCTCTGCAGAACCTGCTCATGCAGGGTAAGAAGGACGGCATGATTCGTGACACCGAGCTGAATGCTCTGCTCACGAAAATGCAGCTTCCTCAGGAGAAAATTGATGAGATTTATGAGCGCTTGGATGGCATGAACATTCAGGTGGTCACCACAGAGCTGGAGCTGGATGATACCCTGCCCATGCTGGATGATGCCGGCGATTTTGAAGGTGATGTGGATTTGCGGGGCATGGAGGAAGAGGAACTTATCGACCCTGTGGATTTGGCCGCTGAGTACTCTCTGGATGACCCCGTGCGCATGTACCTCAAGGAGATTGGTCAGGTCAAGCTTTTAAGCGCCGAGGAAGAAGTGGAGCTTGCCAAGCGCGTGGCTGAGGGAGACCAGACCGCCAAGAATAAGCTCACCGAGGCCAACCTGCGTCTGGTTGTCTCCATTGCCAAGAAGTATTCCGGCCGCGGCCTGCACATCCTGGATTTGATTCAGGAGGGCAATACCGGCCTTATCCGCGCAGTCGATAAGTTCGACTGGACAAAGGGAAATAAATTCTCTACATATGCCACATGGTGGATTCGTCAGGCCATCACCCGTGCGATTGCGGATCAGGCCAGAACGATTCGTGTCCCGGTGCATATGGTGGAGGTCATCAACAAGGCGACCCGCTGCAACCGTAAGCTGGTGCAGGAGCTTGGCCGTGAGCCCACTGTGGAGGAAATTGCCGCCGAGTTGGGTCTCCCCGTGGAGAAGATTATCGAGGCTAACCGTACTGCTGCCGATACCCTGAGCCTGGACACTCCCGTGGGTGACGAGGAAGATACCTCTATCGGCTCTTTTGTGGAGGATGAGCGCACCCCCGGCCCCGCCGATGCCACCTCCAATGCCCTGCTTGCCGAGGCACTGAAGGAAATCCTGGGCACCCTGACCGAGAGAGAGGCCGATGTGCTGCGTATGCGCTTCGGTATGTACGACGGCCGTACCCACACCCTTGAGGAGGTCGGTCAGATTTTCGGCGTGACCCGTGAGCGTATCCGCCAGATTGAGAACAAGGCCATCCGCAAGCTGCGCCACCCCAGCCGTGCCAAGAAAATCCGCGACTTCTATTGCTAATGCCTATCCTCGCCCGATTTTCGGGCGGGGATTTTTGCTTGCCAGCGGAAGAAGCATAGCAGATGACTACGAGCGAAGCAAGCTAAAGCTTTCTTTATTCCGTCAAATCAAAACCTCCCGCTTTTTCAGCGGGAGGTTCGATTTACTTTTAGGCCTTTTTTGCAGGGGCTTTCTTGGCGGGAGCCTTGGCAGTCTCAGCCTTTGTGGGCGCGGGCTTTGCTACCTTCGGCATCTTGCGCTTTGCCTTGGAGGCGGGGATAGCCTTGCCTTCCTTGAGCACCACGGCGGTTCTGGCGGGAAGATACAGGTTAATGGAGGATGCACACTTGTCATCGATGAAGACAGGCACCTCATCGTGGCTGATGCGGTTCTGACCGCCGTACTTTTCATCATCGGTGGTGAACACCACATTGTAGTTTGCGATGGCGGGCAGGCTTACTTCCACATCGGTGTAGGAGTTCACCGGGGAGAAGTTGAAGGCAAACAGCAGACCATTGCGGTAGAATGCAATAATCTGACGGTTGGGGTCAATGAGCCGCAGGTCGCCGAAGCGCATATCGAAGATGCGGCTTTCCTTGGATGCCTTAATCATATCCTCGTCGAAGTCGCCCAGCCACTGATACTTGAGGTAGCCGTTGTCCCGCAGACTCCACTGACGGCGGCAGTAGTCAAAGCTCCAGCCGTTGCCCTCACGGGGGAAGTCAATCCACTCGGGATGGCCGAATTCGTTGCCCATGAAGTTTAAGTAGGCCTCACCGCCGCCGCCCAGCGTGAACAGACGAATCATTTTGTGCAGGGCAATGGCGCGGTCAATGGTCTGGGTGTGGCAGATTTTGTCCATGTCGGTGTACATGGCGGCATCGGCCAGGCGGAACATCATGGTCTTGTCGCCAACCAGAGCCTGATCGTGGCTCTCCACATAGGCAACGGTGCCCTCGCCGGGACGGCGCATGCACATACCGCCCCACATATTCTGGATATCCCAGAATTCATCCTTAATCCATGTGACGGTCTTCGTCCACATGTCGGGCAGACCCATGGCCAAACGGTAGTTAAAGCCGATACCGCCGTCACGGATGGGCAGGCACATACCGGGCATTCCGGACATATCCTCAGCGATGGTCAGGGCATCGGGGTTGACCTGACGGATGACCTCGTTGGCCAGCTGCAGATAGGTGATGGCCTCGGTGTGGGTATTCAGGGAAAAATAGCGTTCATCGGAGCTAAAGTCGGTGCCCAGACCATGGTCATGGTAAAGCATGGAGGTCACACCGTCAAAGCGGAAGCCATCGAAGTGGTACTCGGTCATCCAGAACTTGAGATTACTGAGCAGGAAGTGCAGCACACCGGTCTTGCCGTAGTCGAAGCACTTGGTGTCCCATGCGGGATGGTCGCCCTTGGCACCGTCGTGGAAGAACTGCCAGGTGGTGCCGTCAAACATATTGATGCCCTCGGTGGTGTTCTTGACGGCGTGGGAGTGCACCACATCCAGCAGCACGCGGATACCCATTTCATGGGCTTTGTTCACCAGATACTTGAGGTCATTGGGGTTGCCGAACCAAGAGGATGCCGCAAAGAAGTTTGCCACTTGATAGCCGAAGCTGCCGTAGTAGGGATGCTCCATGATGGCCATGAGCTGGATGGTGTTGTAGCCGGCCTTCTTTACCCGGGGCAGAACCAAATCTGCAAACTCACGGTATGTGCCGACCTTGCCTTCTTCCTGTGCCATGCCCACATGGGCTTCGTAGATGTAGACCAAATCCTCGCCTTTGAAGCCTTCGTCAGTCCAGGGGAAGATATCCCGGTCATCGGTGACCTCACACACCCATGTGATGGTTTCCTTGTCCTGCACCACGCGGCGGGCATACAGAGGGATGTGGTAGGTGGTATTGCCGAAAGCCTCCACCACGGTCTTGACGCGGCAGCCTGCCCACAGGGCATCGTCACCGGGAAGATAAATTTCCCAGTTGCCGTCGCCCACGCGCTCCAGGGGATGGGACTTGGCATCCCAGCCGTTGAATTCACCGGTCAGATACAGAGCCGATGCACTGGGTGCCCACTCGCGGTAAACCCAGCCGTTTTCCAGATGATGGAAGCCGTAGTATTCGTGGGCGTTTGCAAAATCGCTTAAGATTTGCCCGGGGCCGAGAATACGGTTTTTGGTATCGTAGTACAGCTGCATTCTCAGGTCGATATCTCTGGAGAAGCGCTGTAATTGGGGGTTGAGTTCAAGGATACGGTACATAAGCGGCTCCCTTCCGTGTCTTTCGGCAAAAAGACCGAAATTTTCTTTTTATTCCATCATTATAGAGTGTTCCCGGGGGGCTGTCAACTGATATTTTGCACACTGTGCACAAAAATTACCCGTTCGGGACATGCCTTTACAAGAAAAAGGCCGATTGACTTTTCATCAATCGGCTTATCTTTTTTATTCCATCCAATCCCGGATTTCTTCAAGGCACTCATTGACCTTTGTGGTCAGGCGGTTATTGAGCTTTCGTGTAGCACTCTGGATATGTGCCAAGTCTTCCATGGCCTCCCCGCCGATGCGGAATACCCCGTCCATGGCGGCGTGGTGGCGGCGGAAACCGCCCCCACGGTAGCACTCTATGATGGCTTCATAGCGGTTCGCAGCCAGCTTGACGGCATCGGCCCAGCTCAGGTACAGCTCCCGGGCGGCGTTTTCTCCAACCTGCGCCATGAGCGCGGGATTTTTGCAGAGCATTTTCAGGGCTTCATACATGCTGTCGGCATTCTCCTCAATCAGAATGCCGTTGCGCCCATCGGTTACATCCTCGGCGGCGCAGCTGCCCTTTATCAGCATGGCACCTAAGGAGCAGGCCGCGGCCTCCCGCACCACCAGTCCATTGGTGTCAAAGGTGGAGGGGAACAGGAACAGACTGCTGCGGCAGTACCACGCGCGCAGGGTGTCCCGCCCACGGATGGGGCCGGTGAAGATGACCTTGCCGCCGAGTGCAAGTGATTCGCTGTAGGCTTTTACCTCGTCAAAATCCTGCCCGCCGCCGATGAATACCATGCGGAAGTCCACATTGTCCGCTTTCAGCTTTGCCAGTGCATCCAGAATGATGCGCAGACCCTTATACCACATCATGCGGCCAACGAACAGAAATACGGGCACACCCTCGGGAAGGTTGAAGCCTTTCGTTGCCTCCCGGACTGCATCGTCACAGACTCTGCCTCGGGGCAAATCCACGCCGTTGGGCATGACGGTGATGTCGCCCTCAAAGCCCAGAGAGCGCAGGTTGTCGGCAGCCCCCCGGCTTACCGCCCAGATTTCGTCACAGGCGGAGATGTTCTTCACCAGAGTATGCTTTGCTTTCTCCTGTAAAAGCTCATTTTTAATCAGGTTGGCAATGTCAATGTCAAATTTGGTGTGGTAGGTCAGCACAATGGGGGCGTTCAGGGTTTCTCTGAGCTGGCGGGCAAGCATGGTGGAGACGATGGGGCAGTGGGTGTGAATCAGGCTGATATTCTTCTCCTCCACACAGCGCTGTACCTCGGGGGAGAAGGGAAGACCTGCCATATACCCACCGGAAATTTTTCGCAGGTCGATACTGGGATAGCGTATCACATCGTAGGGATATCGGCTGTCGTCGGCCTCAGGGTGGTCGGGGGTGATGACAGTAGGGGTGAAGCCGTACTCGGGCAGATGTTCGCCGTAATTCATAACGGCGTTGGCAACCCCGTCAATCAGGGGCGGGAAGGAGTCATTGAGAAGCAGTACATTCTGAGCCATGAAAAACCTCCAATGAAAGTATGCATGATGTAAAATGATAGTACAAAACTCCCCGACCGTCAATGGCCGGGGAGTGGGGAATCTTGGTACAATTTTGCACCTTTGCGCAAAATGCGTGCGTTACTTTCCGTATTTTTCTTTCAGGTATTCGATGGCCTCGATATAGCCGTCAATTCCGTGACCTTTGATGGTCTTCTCACAGTATTTTCCGGCGTAGGAAATCTGACGGAAGTCCTCACGGCTGTCCACATCGGAGATGTGTACCTCCACCGCGGGAATCTGCACTGCTTTCAGCGCATCCAAGATTGCAACACTGGTGTGGGTGTAGGCGGCGGGGTTGATGACGATACCGTCATAGACACCCAGAGCCTCCTGAATTTTGTCTACAAGACAGCCTTCGTGATTGCTTTGGTACTGGTCGATGGTGAGGTTCTCCTTTTGCGCGGTCTCGTCAAGAAGATTCAGTAACCCCTGAAAGCTGGTCTTGCCGTAAATTGCAGGCTCCCGAATGCCAAGCATATTGATATTCGGCCCGTTGAGTACAAGAATTTTCATAGCAGTATCCTTTCTGCAAGTGGAGTGGAGGAAACATTAGCGGCAGTAAAATCGGTGCGAATCATTTTGGGTTACACACTAAAAACGGATGCCTGAATCCTGATGCCGGAAGCTTCCGAGGCAGAGCCGCGAAAGCTTTCTTTACCCTACTATCTCACAAATCTGATTCAACGTATCTTCCAAACGCCCGTTATTATCCACGGTAACATCTGCAAAGCGTGTATACATGGGTTCTCTCTGCGCGGCCATTTGGGGCAGCTTCTCTTTGTGGGACAGGGGGCGACCATCGGTGGGAAGCTTGCTTAAATCTCTTTGAATGCGCACGATGGTGCCGTTGCGGTGCAGGTGGTCATAGTTTTCTTCCCTCGTGACGCACCCGCCGCCGGTGGCAATCACCAGGCCGGATTTTGCGCACAGGTCGAGAAGAACTGCACTTTCCATCCTGCGGAAAGCGTCCTCACCGTCTGTGGGGATAATATCCGTAATCTTCCGCCCATAGGTTTCCTCCAACACGGCATCCGCATCGAAAAACTCTTTTCCCAGCTTCTTTGCCAGTGCCTTCCCTACGGCGGACTTGCCGCAGCCGGGCATGCCGATGAGGGTGATATTCTCCATCTGGCGGCGAAGTGCGGCATAAATCGTGTCGATGCAGTTTCCATCAAGGGTGGTATTTTGGAACCACTCGGAGGCCTCCACCGCCTGCGCTACCAGCATATACAATCCGTTTTCGACCACAAGTCCCCGCTTTTCTGCATCCAGCAGGAGCTTGGTCCTGGCGGGGTTATAGATGCAGTCCAGCACACCCTCCAGCTTCGGGAAGAGGTCAAGATTCACGGGTGCTTCGTCCACCTTGGGGTACATGCCCACGGGGGTAGCGTTGACAATCACGGTTGCATCGGCGTGCAGATGGAGATTGCCGTAGTGATTCTCCCCGCTGCGGGAGATGATGACCACTTCGGCACCCTTTTCTTCCATGGCGGCCACAGCCGTGTTGGAGGCACCGCCGCTTCCCAGCACCAGTACCTTTTTTCCGGCAACCTCCAGAGCGGATTTTCGCAGCATGGACACGAATCCGAAGTAATCGGTGTTGTGACCGATGAGTCTGCCGTCACGGCGAACGACGGTGTTCACTGCACCCAGCCGCTGTGCCCGGGGGGATAATTCATCTAAGTAGGGGATGACCGCCTTTTTATAGGGCACGGTCACATTGATGCCGGTGAAGTCCCCGTTTTTCAGGAAGTCCTCCAGCTCCTCCGGCTCCTTCTCAAACAGTCGGTAATCGTAGTCTGCCAGAGTTTTGTGAATCTGGGGGGAGTAGGAGTGTCCCAGCTTTCGTCCGAGTAATCCGCAAATCACTTATACCACCTCGCTGTAGCTTCCCAGGTACTTGAATTCCTCGCACAAATCCTCCAGCTCGCACATGAGCTGGACATACTCCTCGGAGTAGATGGAGGTTTCCAAATCAAAGTAGAACATGAACTCAAATTCTCGGTCGGGAATGGGGCGGGATTCCAGCTTCGTCACATTGATGCCCAGGGTGTAGAGCCGCGCCAGCACCTTGTACAGGGCACCGGGCTTGTGGCTGAGCACCATCATAATGGAGGTCTTGTCCGCACCGGGGTAGATTTCCAGATTCTTGCTGATGCACAAAAATCTTGTGCGGTTGTTGCCCTCGTCCTGTACGGAGGCGGCGATGTTTTCCAGTCCATACAGCTCAGCGCAGGCGCGGCTGGACAGGGCGGCCACATCCCGCCGCTCGCTTTCGGCCACCATCTTGGAGGCCAGCGCGGTGTTTTCCACTGCCACCACATTCACGCCCTTGAGCTTTTTCAGGAAATCACTGCACTGGTTGATTGCCTGCTCATGGGAGTAGATTTCCTTCACTTCTTCCGGCTTTACGCCGGGCTTTACCAGCAGATTGTGGTCGATTTTCAGACGGAAAGTGCGCACGACGGCGAAGTTGTGGCGAATCATCAAATCATAAACCTTGTTCACAGACCCTGCCGTGGAGTTCTCAATGGGAAGCACACCGTACTTGCACATTCCGCTTTCGATGGCATCGAACACGCCGTCGAATTTTTTGAAGTACACGATGTAGGGACTCTTGAAAATCTTCTCACAGGCCTGCTGGGAGTAGGCCCCCTCCACGCCCTGACAGGCGACTACAGGGGTCTGGGGGAAGAGCTTGGGTGTCTCATCGATGGCCTTGGTGATGGTGTCGTAGAGCTCCGTGCGCTGCGTGTTGCACTTGGTCTGATAGCTTCTCGACAGCTCGAAAATCATGGAGTAGAGCACCCGGGTGTAGTTGCCCATGTCGGGGCCTGCCTGTTCTGCAACCTTCTTGAGGATTTCCCGCTCTCTGGCCGGGACGAAGATGGGCATATTGTTCTGCCGTTTATATTCAGCTACCTGAGCGGAAATATTCATGCGGCGGACAAAGAGCTTTACCAGCTCATCGTCAATGCCGTTAATCTCCTGCCGCAGTTCGGAAATATCCATTGTATTACCTCGCAATCTGATGTAGGGGCGGCTATCAGCCGCCCGGCAGTGAAAATTTCAATATTTCAACAAATACTGTAAATCTGTCTCTGACTTTTCCCTTCTCAGTCCATCAGCATGTCCATGATGGCGATGGCTGCTGCGGCCTCTGCCACAGGCACGGCGCGTGGGACGATGCAGGGGTCGTGGCGACCCTGTACGGTTACGCTGCTTTCTTCCATGGTGGAGAGCTTTACCGTCTTCTGTTCACGCCCGATGGAGGGGGTGGGCTTCACTGCAATGCGGAAGATGAGGGGCATCCCATTTGTGATGCCGCCCAAAATGCCGCCGCAGTTGTTGGTGTCGGTGACGACCTTCCCGTCCTGCACGGCAAAGGGGTCGTTATTTTGAGAGCCTGTCATATCGGCCACGCCGAAGCCTGCGCCGAATTCCACACCCTTTACCGCAGGGATGCCGAAGAGAATCTGTGCCAGCCGATTTTCTGCGCCGCCGAACATAGGCTCTCCCAGTCCTGCGGGCAGTCCCGTGACGGCGCATTCGATGATACCGCCGAGGCTGTCTGTATTCTTTTTGGCCTGCTCCACCGCTTCCAGCATCTGCTCACCCTTGAGAACATCGAGGACGGGGAAAATATTTCCCACGGCATCCATTTGGGGGTTCACAGGGTCAAAGGGTTTGTCGGAAATCCCGCCGATGGCGGCGATGTGGGCACCGATGCGGATGCCCCTGCCTTCCAGCCACTGCTTGCATAGGCCGCCGGCGATGCACAGGGGCGCCGTCAGCCGCCCGGAGAAATGACCGCCGCCTGCGCTGTCCTGAAAGCCTTTGTATTTCACCTGCGCCGTGTAGTCGGCGTGGCCGGGACGGGGGCAGTCCTTGAGACTCGCATAGTCGCTGCTTTTTGTGTTGGTGTTGCGGATGATGGCGGCAATGGGGGCGCCCACAGTGACACCGTCCACGATTCCGCTGAGAATCTCGGGGGCATCCGCTTCCTTGCGGGGGGTTGCATAGCTTGCGTTTCCCGGGGCGCGGCGGGCGAGAAAAGCGCCAAAGGCATCCATATCCACGGGAAGTCCCGCCGGGATGCCGTCTAAGCTTACGCCGATGGCGGCGCCGTGGGACTGGCCGAAGATGGTCATTTTCAGGTTTTCACCGTAGGTGCTGCTCATAGTTACCTCCCAGTCGGGCGTATTCCGCCCAGAATTGCGGATAGGATTTCGCGGTGCACTCGGCACCGAGAATTGTGACGGTTTCGCAGCATGCCGTGGCGGCAATGGCCGCCGACATGGCAATGCGGTGGTCGTTGACCGCATCCACCGTGCCGCCCCGCAGTCCTGTGCCGAAGACGGTCATGGTGTTTTCGGCAGCCTCTGCTTTCCCGCCCAGTGCGGTGAGCATGGCGATGACACTTGCCACACGGTCGGATTCTTTCAGGCGGAGCCTGCGAATATTGGTAAAGCATGCTCCCTTTTTGCAGGCGGCGACCACCGCCAGAATGGGTACAAGGTCGGGGATATCCGTGCAGTCGATGGTGATATTTTCCTCCAGCGCCGGAATTAAGTCCGCCGCGGCGCGGTCACCCTGGGGGGAATCGGGGGAGAGATTTTGCACATCAAGCTTGCTTCCCAGTGCATTGGCAGCTAAGAAGAAAGCACCGCCCGACCAGTCACCCTCCACTTTTATTTCTCCGGGAGAGCGGTAGAATGCCTTCTCCACCCGATAGTCCTTACTTTCCACCCCGAAAAGCGCCATGGCCTTTTGTGTCATGTCCACATAGGGCTTGCTTTCCGGTTTCCCTTCAATTTCAACCTGTGCCCCGCCCATGAGGGGGGCGGCCAGCAGCAGCCCGGTGATGAACTGAGAGCTGATATTTCCGGCAATGGTATATTTTCCGCTTTGCAGCTTGCCCTCACAGCGGATGGTGGCACCGTCATTGGAAAGGCGGCAGCCCTTTTCCTCCATCCGCTCCCACAGGGGGCTTAAAGGTCTTTGTGCCAGTCTTCCCTCGGGCAGAAATTCGGCCTCCACCCCCAGTGCCCCTACGATGGGCAGGAGAAAGCGCAGTGTGGAGCCGCTGTCCCGGCAGGGAAGCGCGCATTTCTGCGGCACATTCTTTGCAGGGATGACTCGGTAGCCCGTTTCCGTGCGGGTGATATCTGCGCCCAGTGCATTCAGACACTGAGCCGTTGCTTCAATGTCCCGATTGGTCTCGGGGC
The DNA here is from genome assembly GCA_045599455.1 of Faecousia sp. Lineage (GTDB taxonomy): Bacteria > Bacillota > Clostridia > Oscillospirales > Oscillospiraceae > Faecousia. Next base: position 51,418 of record JAZRVX010000250.1, read on the forward strand.
AGAGAAGCGTAGTCTGCCCCTGTGCAAAGGCGGCGCAGATAAGCATTCTGTGTGCCTGAGATTTGGAGGGGATGATGGAAAGTCTTCCCGAGAGTTTGCCCGGGGTGATGGAGATATCCATGGTATTACAGTCCTGATTCTATAAAGGATGGGAGTTTCCCTGTCTCGGTGGGGATAATGTCGCACTGCCCGATTTTTCGAGGGATAATCAGGCTTACCGTACCGCCTGCGCGCTTCTTGTCATGCAGGGCAAAGCTTGCCAGCTCCGCGGCGCTGTAATCGCAGTGCACGGGAAGACCGTATTTTTTGAGCGTTTTCACTATGGTATCACATTCTTTTTCATCCAGCAAGCCGCATTTGACCGCGGCGCGGCTGACGATTGCCATTCCGATGGCCACGCTCTTGCCGTGGGACAGGGCAAAGCTGCTCTTGGCCTCCACACCGTGACCGACGGTGTGGCCTAAGTTCAGCTTCATGCGTGCGCCGGTGTCGAATTCGTCCAGATTCACCACATCCCGCTTGAGCTCCACACAGCGGGCAATGACCTTCTCCCGGTCAAAGTCTACGCCGGTCTCGGCCAGATACGCAAAAAATTCCCGGTCGTACAGAATGCCGTATTTGATGACCTCTGCACATCCGTCGAGGAAGATATCTTCCGGCAGAGTGTCGAGACAGGCAATGTCACACAGAACGAAGCTCGGCTGATAGAATGCACCGGCCATATTCTTGCCCGTGGGTAGGTCAATGGCAGTCTTGCCGCCCACAGAGGAGTCCACTGCCGACAGCAGTGTGGTGGGCACCTGCACGAATCGAATACCCCGCTGATAGGTTGCGGCGGCAAAGCCGGCCAGGTCACCCACCACGCCGCCGCCCAATGCGACAATGGCATCCGAGCGGGTAAGTCCGCTTTCTGCGAGGAAATTCAGAAGTGCCAGAAAGGTGTTTCCGTTCTTGGAGGCTTCTCCTGCGGGGAAGACGAAGGAAACGACGGAAAAGCCAGCCTCTTCGATGGCTTTCTTTGCGTTTTCACCATGCAGGGGATAGACGGTGGACTCGCTTACAATGCACACCGTCCTGATTTTTCCGAGGGCTTTCAGCTCCTGTCCCAAATCAGCCAGCAGCCCCCGCCCGATTTTAATGTCATAGCTTTTGGAGGCATCTACGCGCACAGTTTTCATCCGTCTACCTCCTCTTTGCATTTTTTGCCTTCTTCCAGCAGCGCCGTGAGAGTGGCCGCATCCTCATTTTTCAGCGCATCCCGATAGGCAGTCAGGTTGTCAATATAGGTGTCCAGCTCATAGAGCAGATTGTCTTTATTCTCTAAGAATAATTCACACCACATGGGGGCATTGAGCCACGCTACTCTGGTTAAGTCTTTGTAAGAACCTGCGGAAAAGCCCTTGTGGCTTTTAGCGGTGGGGGACTTGATGAATGCGTTGCTCAGCACATGGGGCATCTGGCTTGTGAAAGCAATCATGCGGTCATGCTCCTCGGCGGTGGTCACGGAGAAGAAGCCGAATTCGCAGGGGGCAAGGACATCCTTCACCCGCTGCAGCAGCGCCATGTCATCGTATCTCGGCGGCACCAGCACCATGGGGGCACCCTTGTAGAGGTTGGCGCGGCTGTACTTGAAGCCGGAGAACTGGCTGCCCGCCATGGGGTGCCCGCCCACGAAGGTGAAGCCGTGTTTTTCCGCAATGGGGAAGCACCTTTTGCACACGGATTCCTTCACGCCCGCGCAGTCGATGACGAGGGCACTTTTTGCAATCAGGTGGGCATTTTCTTCCAGCCATCGGGTGCATCCATCGGGGTAGATGGACAGCAGAATCAGCTCACATTCAGAAATCGTAGTTTCGTCAAGTTTCCCGTGGACAGCACCGGTGAGCTCTGCAAATTGGAGCATACTCTCCGTGCGGTTGCAGGCGTAGACGGTGTGTCCGGCCAGTGCGTAGGCGCGGGCGAGGGAACCGCCGATGAGCCCCAGTCCTAAAATACCGACTTTCATTTACAGAACCTCACGAATGCGGCTGACCTTGCGGGCAACTTCGTCGAACTGCTCGGGGGTCAGGCTCTGGGCACCGTCACACAAGGCCTTACTCGGATTGTTGTGCACCTCTATCATCAGACCGTCGGCATTGCAGGCGGCAGCGGCGCAGGCCATGGAGGATACCAAACTTGCCTTGCCCGTTGCGTGGCTGGGGTCAACCACTACGGGCAGATGGCTTAATTCGTGCAGCACCGTCACAGCGGACAGGTCAAGGGTGTTTCTTGTGGCGGTTTCAAAGGTGCGGATGCCCCGCTCGCACAGGATGACATTTTGGTTTCCCTCACTCATGATGTACTCGGCACTCATGAGAAGCTCCTGCAGGGTGGAGGAAAGGCCGCGCTTTAATAAGATGGGCTTGTCGCACTTGCCCAGCTCCTTGAGTAGGTCAAAGTTCTGCATATTTCTCGCACCCACCTGAATGACATCCACATCGGCAAAGAGGTCGAGGGTATTGATGTTCATAATCTCCGTCACGATGGGAAGTCCGGTATCGCGTTTGGCTGTCAGCAGCAGTTCAATACCCTTTGCGCCCATACCCTGAAACGCGTAGGGGGAGGTGCGGGGCTTAAATGCGCCGCCTCTGAGCATGGTAGCGCCGCTCTGCTTGACCGCTCTTGCAACCTCCACAATCTGCTCCTCGCTCTCCACGGAGCAGGGACCTGCAATCATGGCAAAGTAACCGCCGCCGATGCGGGCAGTGCCCGCCTGCACGATGGTGTCAGCGGGATGGAATTTGCGGTTTGCCTGTTTGAAGGGCTCGGAAACCCGTTTCACACTCTCCACAATTTCCAGACTGCTCAGTAAATCCATATCCACGCGGCTGGTATCACCCACCAGACCCAGGATGGTGACCTCCTTGCCTTCGGACATGTGCACATCCAGATTCTGCTGTATCAGCCAGTTTACCAGATGTTTGGTCTGCTCCGGGGTGGTGCCTTGCTTCAGTATTGCAATCATGGTTATACGCTCCTTACAAAAATAACGCCGCACGGTTTTTCGTGCGGCGTCTTAAATCCGATGTTCCTTTTTGGCGGCAGCACAAATCACTATTACTTTTTAGGAAAAAAGTAATAGAAATAATATCCGTAAAAACCGTGCATAGCCATAGGTAAGTACCTCTTTTTGGAAGTTGAGAGGATTATACCACGCATAGCCGCAAAATGCAAGGTCTTTCCCACAATTTGTTTTTCCATGACGAAAATCTGTTTTTCCAAAACGGACAGCCGAAACGAATGCTTTCGGATAAAG
>JAZRVX010000251.1:0-3929 GCA_045599455.1 Faecousia sp.
GGTACAGCGTGGCAAACTCAAACAGCCCGGGCAGATGATACAGCGCTTTGCAACCAGAATTCATCTGTTCCCGCCTCCTGTTCCAATCTCAGATTGATCTTCAAAAAGTATAGCATCATTTTATGAATAAATCCACTTAACGAATTCGAAAAACTCATTCCCCGAGCATACCATGGAGCAGGGGGGAAAATCATGATTCCCGTGGCAAGCTACTGGGTATTGTCAAGTATTATGCGCAAATTTATTTGCAGACTCTGCTCCAAATGAGTTCACCCAGCCAAGGTAGCGGTGTCATCCATCGCTTCCAAGTGCTTCATGTTCATGTATTTCTTGCTGCCCCACTGCGTACCGGCAACATGGCGCAGCCGGGCACAGACCAGCATTAGGGCGGATTCGCCGTCCGGGAAGCAGCCGACCACCCGTGTACGCCGACGTATCTCACGGTTCAGCCGCTCGCTCACGTTGGTCGTGCGGATCCGTGTCCAGTGCTCTGATGGAAAATCGCAGTAGGTCAGCGTCTCCTCCACGCCGTCCTCGATCTTTTTCGCGGCTTCCTTCAGTTTCATCGCTCTCAGTTCTTCCACAACGGCTTTCGCTTTTTCTCTGGACGCCTTTTTGCTTTCCTGCGCGTGGATCGCTTTCAGCATCCTGGCCACCTGTTTCGCCTTGGACTTCGGCACGGCGCTGAATACGTTACGGTAGAAATGTACCACGCAGCGCTGGTATTTGGCCTCCGGGAACACTTCTCCCACGGCTTCCAGCATTCCCAGGCATTTGTCGCCTACGATGAGTCTGACGCCGTCCAGTCCGCGCCCTTTAAGCCATTGGAAGAAGCTGACCCAGCTGGCTTTGTCCTCTTTCATACCTTCGGCAGCGCCCAAAACCTCACGGTATCCGTCCTCATTGACGGCGATCGCTACCAGAACGGATACATTTCCGTACTCTCCGCCCCAGTTTCGGCGAAGATAGATGCCGTCTACGTAAACATACGGGTATTTCCCGCCCTGCAGGGGACGGTTTCTCCATTCCTCAATATGGACGTAGGCCTTCTTGTTCAGCTCGCTGATCGTGGAAGAAGAAACTTTGGAGTATAAATGCTAAAATACCAGTATACCACCGCAGCGCAGCGTGCTGAGAAAAAAGAGAGCCACAAAGCGACAAATCCTGTATAATGGACTCAAAAAGAGGCCGTACAGGAGGACAAAGGAGTGGCGATCGAAATGGAAGAATACCAAAAGATCCGGCAGATCAAAGAAGCCGGAGAACTTAGTCAGCGGGCAGCAGCGGCGGAACTGGGGCTCGCCAGGAACACCGTCAGGAAATATTGGGACGGTTCTAACGTACCGTGGGAACGCAAGCCGGGCAGCGGACGAAAGAAAGACGTTCTGACGGAAGACGTTGTGGCTTTCGTTTCTTCCTGTCTGGAAGAAGATGAGAAAGCCCACCTGAAAAAGCAGAAACATACTGCCAGACGGATCTACAACCGGCTGGTCCATGAGAAAGGCTTTACCGGAGGCGAATCTTCCGTCCGTGCTCTGGTAGCCGAACTTCGCAGGCAGCCCCGTGATGCCTTTATCCCGCTGGAATACAGTCCGGGAGAGGCAGTTCAGGTGGACTGGGGAGAGGCGGTCGTCTGGCTGGCAGGAAAGAAAACGACGCTCTCTCTCTGGTGCATGAGGGAATGCTGCAGCGACGACTTCTACTGCTGTGCCTTTTACCGCCAGAATGAAGAAAGTTTTCTGGAAGGGATGCGGAACGGCTTTGAATACTTCGGAGGCGTTCCCAGACGGATCATCTTTGACAACGCGAGAGTCGCGGTGAAAGAAGGCTTTGGACTGCATGCTAAAGCCACAGACCGCTATCTGGCCATGGCGGCCCATTACGCATTTCAGCCCGTGTTCTGCAACATCGCATCCGGACACGAAAAGGGACTGGTGGAAGGACTGGTCGGCTTTATCCGGCGCAGCACACTGGTTCCGGCGCCTCATGTGAATGGGATTGAAGAGCTGAATGACCTTCTTCTGAAAGCTGCCGCCGAATACCGGAGCCATATCATTCCCGGAAGAGAACGTCCGGTGGGAGATTACGTTCCCGCGGTTCGGGAGCATCTGATTCCGCTTCCGCCTTACCGCTATGATCCTTCCCGCACCCAGCAGGTTCGGGTGGACGAGTTTTCTCTGGTACGATTCGACCACAACCGATATTCCGTTCCTTACGAATACAGCGGAAAGACAGTAACCGTCAAGGGATCGGGCTGCCGCGTCACGATTCTGTATCAGGGGACGGAGGCGGCGTCCTATGAACGGGATTACGGGAGAAACGCTGTTCATTACCGTCTGGAACACTACATGGAACTGCTGTCCCGGAAACCGAGAAGCATCTGCAACGCGGCTCCGGTGCGGCGGACGGTTCCTCCTCAGCTTATGACTTTTCTGGAAAACCTGCAGGAACCCCGGGAGTTGATCGGAACGCTGAGGCTGTATATCCAGTACGGTGAGGAACTGCTGAACGCCATCGAGGGGATCCATACCTACGATGCGCTGCAGGCCAATCTGAATCCTGAGATACCGAATCCATCCAATTCATCCGGCGGCAGGATAACTTCTCCGGCTGTACAGGTCGTGATTCCTCAGCTTGACGCCTACAATGCGCTTTTGAAAAGGGGTGAGATCTGATGGGAACGGCAGAAAAGGAAAAGATCCGCCTCTATGCCAGACAGCTGCGTCTTCCGGCTTTCAACCGGTACGAGGATGTGATCCGCCAGATGAAACCGGAAGAAGGATACGAGACCTTTCTGGTGCGGATGCTGGAGCAGGAAGCCGCAGAGCAGGCCCTTGCCGGTCAGAAGCGCCGTCTGAAAGCCGCCGGATTTCCGCTTCAGAAGACACTGGATGAATTTGACTGCACCAGGCTGGCGCACGTATCGGAGGCAGCGATCCGGGAACTCGCTTCCTGCGATTTCATCAAAGCGCGTCAGAATGTCGTAATGATCGGAGATCCCGGCAGCGGGAAAACGCATCTGGCCATTGCGCTGGGGATCAACGCCTGCCGGGCGGGATTTCATGTGAAATTCTATACGGCGGTCAATCTTGCCGCCGAGCTGGCGGAAGCAATCCAGAATCATCGGCTGACTCATCTGGAGAAATCTCTGCGCAGGACGGATCTGCTGATCCTTGATGAGCTGTCCTATCTGACGTTTAACCGGAATCAATCGGAGATGCTGTTTCAGGCGATATCGGAGCGCTCGGAACGGGCCAGCGTGATCATCACGACCAACCTGGCTTTCTCAGACTGGACGCAGCTGTTCGAGAATGAGATGATGCTGGCGGCGCTGATAGACCGGGTGACATTTCATTCTCACATTCTCGACATGAACCACGAGGAAGGAGAGCTGTCGTACCGTCTGGCGTCTTCCCTGAACGGCAGATGAGCGGCAGGGGAATCCCATGACGTTCTTCCGTCCGCCGGCACTTTCCCACAGGCTTCGCCTGCAGGCCGCTGAGGCGGTGGAAAAGTCCCGGCGGAGGGTACGAGCGGTTCAATTTTTTCTCAGCACTCGCGGGTGCTGGGGATACTGGTTCATCTTTTTTTCAGCACTTGTGGTTCATTTTTTTATCAGCACATTGGTATAGTTTTTTATTGACATTGGCAGTTACCGTCGGCGGAGGGAATGTCGTTGTATTCCATAAATGTGATATTTCCCGCCTCGTCTACCATTTTACGAAATACATATTTTTGAATACTGTTTGTCCACATACCCCACTCGCAATTCGGGCAAACAGACATATAGGATTTGAGCTGTGCAATGCCGTCTTTTGCATTGCGGGCATCGACGGTCTCTTTCTTGCATTCGATGATCAGCTTAATCGTTCCCTGCGTCTGCTCGGCAGCATCCTTGTCCCAAATTACGATATCCGCGCGGGGCTTAT
>JAZRVX010000252.1:0-2010 GCA_045599455.1 Faecousia sp.
GGGCATGATTTTCCTGAGGTTGAGCCGGCGTTACATACGAGCGTGAGCCAGACTGTGATATGTCAGCGTGAGGGATGTAATGTTGAGCAGACTGTTGAGCGAGAGCCTGCGCATAAAGCGTTTATAGCGCATCACACAACCTCCACATGTGAGACTTCAGGACGCGAGTATGATTTCTGTTCCCAGTGTGGAGTAGAATTCAATGTAAATGAATCGGCTCCGCTTCTTGATCATAGTTGGTATGATGAAACTGTTACAGAGGCTACTTGTACAGAAGATGGCTTAGTGAAAAAAGTGTGCAGTGCTTGTGGATACGAAGATGGTACAACTACGACAATCCTCGCGCCGGGTCACAAATTTGAAAAGCTTGTTTATGACGAAGAGCCTACATGCATGACTTGTGGCACCGGGCATTATGAGTGCATCGTATGCGGTACACCACGAACCGATTCTCCTGTAAGTATCCCCAATGTCCCCGAAGCGCATATATGGCAATCTAAAGAAAAGATACCTGCTACCTGCACATCTGATGGCAGCGAAAGCTTTCAGTGTAAAATATGCCAAGAAACAAAAACCGAAATAATCGCCAAAGACCCCAATGTAAGCGAGCACACGCCCGCGGGCGAGGGACGGATTATCACAGAATCCACTTGTGCTGTGCCCGGCACGATTGAGTTCACTTGCAGTGTATGCCATGCGACATATACCGAGGAACTGCCCCTGAGCACAACGCATGGAATGTGCTCCACAATGCAGGTTAATATGAGTCCGGCTACCTGTACTGCGGACGAGTCTTGGGATGAACAGACTTCCTGTTATCTATGCAGCACGATAATTGCCACGGAGCATAAGACAGAACCGGGCACCAAACTGGGGCACAATTTTGTGGTGGATAGTGCCGCTTCCCGTGCTGCCACCTGTACACAGGACGGCGTGGAAGTCAAGAAATGCACCAACAGCGGATGTACCGAGACCGAGACGCGTATAATCAGAGCAACCGGCCACACTTTGATATACAGCAAAGCCGGACAAGAACAAGGCACTGTGACGACCGTGTCCTGCGTACATGGCGACTACAGCTATGCTGACTTCATTGCGGACTATAAGAAATTTGCGGGAATTGACGACAGCGTTTCCATTGATGCCGTGAATATCTGTGAGTTCAGCACGGGTGCAACCGGAAACTACATGTGCGGCAGCAAATATGAATTCCAGTATCACACCAGTGGCGGCGGATGGACGATGCCCAATGTAAAGCATGACTTGGGCGGCCATAGCTACGCGTGGGATGATGAGCTTGAGATGTATGTGTGCAGGGACTGCGGCGTGGAGACGGACAGGGTTACCGCGGCAGTTGGTCATGTCCATGTGGCCGGTACCCCCACGGTAACCACGGTGAATGCCACCTGTGAGGCAGACGGCAGCATCCGAACGGTTGAGAAATGCCGCATCTGCGGAGTTGTCATTTCCGATACCACGGAGACCATTGATGCTCTCGGTCACGAGAGCGCAGAGCCTGTGACGGAAAACCACAAGGAGGCCACCTGTGAGGCAGACGGCGGCTATGATACGGTTGTCTACTGCAAAGTCTGTGAAGCAGAGCTGTCCGGTGTCCATACCACCCTTCCTGCGCTCGGCCACACGAAAGCCGACCCCGTAGAGGAAAACCGCAAGGAGGGCACCTGTGAGGAAGACGGCTCCTATGAGATGGTCACCTACTGTGAAGTCTGCGAGACGAAACTGACCAGTGTAAACTATACGATTACCGCTCTGGGTCATAAGCCGCTGGCAGCGGTGGAAGAAAACCGTGTGGAGGCCACCTGCGAGGAAGATGGCACTTGTGATGCAGTTACCTACTGCTCCGTGTGCAAAGCAGAGCTTTCACGAGTTCCCACCACCATCCCCAAGCTTGGCCACAAGGCCAAGACCGGCATTCAGGAGAATTTCGTCAATGCCACCTGCACCGCTGTGGGCGGCTTTGACACCGTGTCCGTGTGCGAGACCTGCAAC
>JAZRVX010000253.1:0-1747 GCA_045599455.1 Faecousia sp.
TTTTCGGGAAAGTCCGCTCCGGTCAGGTGCGCGTCCTGCTCGGCTCCACGGCAAAAATGGGAGCCGGAACCAACGTCCAGGATCGTCTGATTGCCTTGCACGACCTTGATTGTCCGTGGCGACCCCGCGATCTGACCCAGCGGAAAGGACGTATCGAGCGGCAGGGCAACCAAAACGAGAAAGTCCATGTTTGCCGCTATGTCACCGAAGGCACTTTTGATGCCTACCTGTGGCAGACCGTCGAGAACAAACAGAAATTCATTTCTCAGATCATGACCAGCAAAACGCCGCTTCGATCCTGCGATGACGTGGACGAAACGGCGCTTTCGTTTGCGGAGATCAAGGCGCTGTGCGCCGGAGACCCGCGAATCAAGGAACGTATGGACTTGGATGTGGATGTATCGAAGCTCAAGATCATGAAGGCTGACCATCAAAGCAAGCAGTACAGAATGGAAGATAACCTCATGAAATACTACCCGGAGAAGATCGAACAGAGCAAAGGCTTCATCAAAGGCTTTGAAGCGGATATGAAAACGCTTGCCGCGCACCCGCACCCTGCGGACGGCTTTGCCGGTATGGAAATCCGGGGCGTTAAGCTGACGGATAAAGAAAACGCCGGTGCAGCTCTGTTGGATGCCTGCAAGGAGGTCAAAAACTCCGAGCCGCTCCTGATCGGTCACTACCGGGGCTTTGCCATGTCCGTCCACTATGACGTTTTTGAGCAGAAGCACATTCTGACGCTCAAAGGCGAAATGTCCCACCGCGCAGAGCTGGGCGCAGACGCCCGCGGCAATCTTATCCGTATCGACAATGCACTCGACAAGATGCCTGACCGGCTGGAAGCGGTCAAAGGACAGCTTGAAAACCTGTATCAGCAGCAGGAGCTTGCAAAAGCCGAGGTCGGCAAGCCGTTCCCCTTTGAACAGGAGCTTGCCACCAAGACCGCACGGCTTATCGAGCTGGATATGGCGCTGAACCTTGACGGCAGAGCGCAGGCACAGCCGGAACAGGCGCTCGCCAAAGGAAAGCCCTCTGTGCTGGAAAAACTCAAAGCTACCATGCCGATCTACGGCGTATCCGACAAAAAGAAAACACATGAAATGGAGGTACGATAATCATGAATATGGAAGTACGCGCAATGACACCGGAGGAACGAAAATACAGTTACACGCAGGACGCTGATACCATCCGCCGCAGCGGATGTATCGGCCACCTGCGGGTGGACATGGACTCCAACGGAACCGGGTTCTTTTCATCCTGGGATAACCACAATGCCGCTTTGAAAACGCAGGATTTCAAGGATCAGTTCGATGCCGTTATCAATGCACTGCGCTTTGATGAACAGTACGGCTGCATCCTTAAAAACAGAAGCTCTCTTGCTTCCTGCTGTTTCAAAACCCCGGAAAGCGATTTCGGCAATGACAGAGAGTTCGGCTTCCGCGTGGACACCGAGGAATACAGTTATATGCTGCGTCTGAACCCCAACAAGGGCGAATACGCGGCATATATTTATGCCTATGACCGGGATATGCTGGACAGTGAATTGCTTCCCGCGCCGGAGCTTATCAACGTACTTGTGGTGGAACCGGGACAGCCGCCCTATGTCAAGGCAACTCAGACAGGACTGGAAAGTCTGTATCGTGAGATCCACACCGATACCGTACAGGCAATTTAACCGTGGAATGATCCTGTCGGACTGATTTGTGACGATAACGGAAAGATGACCGGCAAGGAGCTGAACCGCGCC
>JAZRVX010000254.1:0-7824 GCA_045599455.1 Faecousia sp.
GCTTATGTGCTGTTTGTAATCCAAATGGAGGATGTGAAATATCTGCGTCCCAACGATGCAACCGACCCGGCGTTCGGGGCGGCGCTGCGGGCGGCACAGGCCGCCGGGGTGGAGATTCTTGCCCATGACTGCCATGTGACGAAAGACACCATGGAAATCGGAAAACCGGTGGAGATAAAACTATGAAAGCAGGGAAGCTTGTGCTTCCCTGCTTTTTATAAGTAAATATGAAAGCTGAAATCCAAGTCTTCTTCGGCACTGACATGGTATGCAGGTTCCACATCCGTCATCCATGTGTCAATGCCGCCGACACCACGCATGGCGCCGCACAGAGTGACCACGGTTCGCATGGGCGCGGGCAATTCTTCCACATGGAATGCATCCTGAAGCTGAGCGGGGGTATAGGGAAGTGCGGAAAAACTGAAGGGGGCATCTGCCTGAGCAATATTCAGGTCGGCACCGTTTTGGGTAAGAGTAAATCCGACAGTTCCATAGTGGTTGGCACATTCCTGCGGTACCAGATAGTTGGAAATATGCGGTGTTTCCGTGTGCAGGCCGAAAGCGGCACCCTTATAGCGGTCGGGATAGGTCTCACCGGACAGACCCAGCCACTGGGTTTGGCTGACGGGCAGAGGGGTAGAGAAACGCAGACCGAACAGCGGAAGCTGGGGACGACCGGCTGCTCCGGCATAATGGCAGCTTACGGTAATCTCACCGGTGCTGCGCAGACGGTAGGTGACACTGGTGGCAAGGCCGGGCATGGCATCGGCGGTGTAGTCATAGCGGATGGTAAAGCAGTCCGGGCTCTGTTCCTGCACCGTATAGCCGGAGCAGTACAGCCACTGGTCGACGGATTCCCAGATAGCAGATTTTTTCGGGAACCCGCAGCCAATATCATTTTCCGTCGGGGCACGCCAGAAGGTGGGCTTGGGAATGCGCCACATCCATTCTTCGCCGCCGGTTACGATGGAAACCGGACCGCCGGAGATTTTGGAGAAGAGAACCTCGAAGCCGTCGCCCTGCAGACCGTAAGCACCGTCACCATCGATGAAACGCAGGGGCTGATTTTTCGCGGGGGGAAGAGGGAATTTTGCTTCGGCACGGGCAAGACGATTCTGCTCATCCCACAGGCTGCGCTTCTCGGGGGGCAGGAACCAGTAGGAGACCTCCTGAATGCAGGGCTTGGGAGTGCCGTCGGCAGTAACCAGACCGTTGGCGCTGAAGCTGTAGTCGCTCTGACGGTCGCCGAAGTCACCGCCGTAGCCCAATGCGGTTTGTCCCACCGCATTTTTGTGCCACAGAGCCTGATCGCGCATATCCCATAAATAGCCGCCTTGGTACATGGGGAATTCCTCGCCCAAACGGACATAGCTTTCCATGCCGCCCAGAGAGTTGCCCATCATGTGCATGTATTCACAGTTGATAAAGGGCTTTTGCGGGTTGTTTTCCAAATACTCACGGATTTCGGCGGGTGTGGCATACATGCGGCTCTCTACATCGGACAGGTAGTCATACTTTCTGCACCAGTACACGCCCTCGTAGTGTACCAGACGCGTGCTGTCCTGAGAATGGAAGAAATCGGACATGGCAACAATATCCGTTCCGGCGTAGCTTTCGTTGCCGCAGGACCAGAAGAGAATGGACACGTGGTTCTTATCCCGCTGGAACATGGAGTTTGCTCTGTCTAGGACACAGTCCAGCCACTCGGGAAGACTCCCGGGGATATTCCACTCGGGGTTAGGCGTCTGCTCTCTCTGCCAGGAGCCGTGGGTTTCCATGTTGGTTTCGTCCATCATGGAAATGCCTTCCCGGTCACACAGGAAGTACCACTCACTGCGGTTGGGATAGTGGCAGGTACGAACGGCGTTGATGTTGTTTTCGTGGAAAAGCTGGATGGAATCCAACATATCCTGCTCGGTGATGCAGCGCCCGCTGTCGGCATTCCATTCATGGCGGTTCACGCCGTTGAGCATCAGCCGCTTGCCGTTGAGCATCATTACCTTATCCACAATTTCAAATCGGCGGAAGCCGATGTCATAGGGGATAAAGCCGCCGTCTTCGATGGATAGAAGCGCATTGTACAGATGGGCACTGCCCGGCTCCCATAGCTTCACATCCGAAATGGTAAAGCTTTGCGAGAACAGGAATCCATCCCGGGGGGTCAGTTTCAGAGTGTCTCTGATAATCGTTTTGCCCTCGGGGTTAATCAGCGACAGATGGACATGAGGGTTCACCGCATCGGTCTTCAGGCGGATTTGCAGGAGACCTTCCGTTAAGTCATCCGAGACATTGGTCCGGAACCACACATCCTCAATCCAAACCGGAAGCTTGGCATACAGATACACACTGCGGAAAAGACCGCTGAAGCTGAAGAAGTCCTGGTCTTCCAGCCATGCGGCACTGCTGCGCTTGTAAAGCTCCACGCACAGGCGATTGCCGGTGGGGCGGATATAGGGAGTCAGGTCAAATTCGGAGGGCGTGAAGCTGTCCTCGCTGTAGCCGACGAAGTGCCCGTTGAGCCAGACATAGATTGCCTGCTCCGCGCCCTGGAAGCTGATGCATACGGGCTTATCCCGCAGTGCCGGCTCCAAATCGAAGGTGCGGACATAGCTTCCCACTGGGTCGTTTTCCCAGTCAATCTGGGGCGGACGAAGGAAAGCGTGACCATCCCAGTCATAGAGTTTATTGATGTACTGAATCTGACCATAGCCCTGAGTTTCTATATGGCCGGGCACAGTGATTGTGCCGAAGCTGCTGTCATCATAGTCCTCCTGCCAAAACAGCGCAGGACGATCCCCGGGGCAATTGCAGTGGTGGAATTTCCATTGACCATCCAGTGACTGATACAGTCTGGATTTTCCCTGAGGGATTGCGTTGAGGTTCAGATATACCGTGTGGTCCGAGTGAGCATCCAGCCGATTCACACGGAATACGGTCGGATCCTCCAACCAGGTTAAGTCAGGTGTCATAAAGACCTCCAAGTTTTGATTGTCAGTATGAAAGTAATTATATCAAACCATCGTGGAAATACAATGAGAGGAAATGCCAAAAGAAGCGATATACAGATACGGAAAACAGTCATTTATCCGAAGTTTTCAAAAAGAGCCGGAAAAAATTTTCCGGCTCTTGTCTTGTTCACTTGCTTTGCCATGCAGCAAAGAGCTCTGTGGATTCCGTGACTTTATTTTCCTCAAAATCCCAGGGATACTGATAATTCTTATCCCGGTACCAGCCGCTGAAGACGAAGCCTTCCCGTGTAGGGGGCTCCGGGATTTCAAGACTTTCACCGTACATGTGATCCTGAGAGGCAACATCGGTTCCGCCCATGGAATTGAAGCTTACCGTATAACCACGGTGCTGCAATCCGAGAATCATCACCAGAACCATGGCAATAATGCCGACGACGATGATTTTATCCAGCGTTTTTACGGAGATATTGACCTTGCCGTAAAGACCGCGCATGGGGGGAGGATCCTTGCGAGGTTCGTCCATTACTTACGCACCAGATACTTTCTCATATCGATGGAGCAGGCAATCAGGATGATGAGACCCTTAACAATGTACAGGTAGTTGGCATCCACGGACAGGTAGTTCAGGCCGACGAAAATGACCTGCAGCAGCAGAACACCGATGATAGCGCCGGAAACCTTGCCGATGCCGCCGACGAAGGAGATACCGCCGATGACGCAGGCTGCGATAGCATCGGACTCGTAGTTCAGACCGGTGGTGGCATTGACGGAGGCGATACGGGCAGCATCCATGAAACCGGTGATGCCGTAGAGCATACCTGCCATCATAAAGACCATGATGATGGTCTTCAGAACATTAACACCGGAAACATTGGCGCAGTCCTCGTTGGAACCCACAGCGTACATATTCTTACCGAATGCAGTCTTGTTCCAAATCACCCAGACAACAGCGGTGATGATGGCGGAGTACAGGACATATCTGGGAATTGCGACACCTGCTACGGAGAACAGCTTGCCGGTGATGAAGGTACGGTAAGCGGGGGACATGCCGGACAGGGTCTGACCACCGTTGGTGCCCAGCTGCATGAACAGCAGAACCAGACCATAAACAATCAGCTGGGTGGACAGGGTGACGATGAAGGGATGCAGCTTGAACTTAGCCATGAAGAAGCCGTTGACGAAGCCGACAGCAGCGCCGGTTGCCAGAACAGCCAGCAGAGCAACCCAGATGGGCTGTGCGGCCATGCCGGGGAACAGCTTGTTGGCGGTCAGCTGGAGGCCGGCAGAGATACAAGCTGCCAGACCGACCTGACGGCCGGCAGAGATATCGGTACCGGCCAGGATGATACAGCCGCCGACACCCAGTGCGATGGGCAGCTTTGCTGCGGTCAGGTTGATGATGTTGATGATGGAAGCTGCGGACAGAAAGGTGGGTTCCTTAATGGTGATGTAAATAACGACCAGAGCGATGATAATGAACATGGCGTTGTTCATGAGCATGTCCACGATAGCTCTCTTGCGGTCAGCGGGCTTCATAGCCTTCAGTTCTTCAATCTTGGAAGGCTTCTTAACTTTCAAATCAGGCACGGTTATTTCCTCCTTAGACATATTTAGCAGCCAGGGTCATGATTTCTTCCTGCGTGGTGTTCTTGGCATCCACTTCGCCGGCAAGTCTGCCGCCGGACATAACCAGAATACGGTCACACACACCCAGAAGCTCGGGCATTTCGGAGGAGACCATCAGGACGGTCTTGCCTTCGTTAGCCAGATTCAGAATCAACTGATAGATTTCATACTTTGCGCCGACGTCAATGCCGCGGGTGGGCTCGTCCAGAAGCAGCACTTCGGGCTCGGTCAGCAGCCAGCGGCCGATGATGACCTTCTGCTGGTTACCGCCGGACAGGCTGCGAATCTGGGTCTCCTGACTGGGAGTCTTGGTGCGCATGGCATCTATGTAGTGCTGCGTATCCTCAAACTGTGACTTGCTGCCCAGCAGGGGACCGAACTTCTTGTGGCGATCCAGGCTGGCGATGATGGTGTTCTCGCGGATATTGCGGACACCGAAAATACCGGTGGCACGGCGCTCTTCCGTCAGCATTGCGAAGCCGTTCTTGATGGACTCGCCGGAGTTGCGGTTGAGAACCTGCTTGCCCCCCAGATAAATCTTGCCTTCCTTACGGGTACGGATACCGAAGATGGATTCCAGCACCTCCGTACGGCCGGAAGCATCCAGACCGGCAAGGCCGAGAACCTCACCGCGGTGAGCCTCGAAGGAAACATCCTTCAACTGGTTATACATGCCGGTGAGACCTTCAACCTTCAGGTAAACCTCGCCGGGTTTGTTCGTCTTGGGGGGAAACTGATTGGTCAGTTCACGGCCGACCATCAGGCGGATAATGTCAGCCATTTCCAGCTCGGCGGCGGGGCGGGTAGCAACCCACTGTCCGTCACGCATGATGGTGATATCATCGGAAATGCGCTTGATTTCGGCCATCTTGTGAGAGATATAAATGATGCCGCAGCCGCGGTCGCGGAGCATATTGATGATGCGGAACAGATGCTCAACTTCGTTCTCGTTCAGAGAAGAGGTGGGCTCATCGAACACGATGACCTTGGAGTGATAGGAAACGGCCTTGGCGATTTCCACCATCTGTCTCTGAGAGACGGGCATGGTGCTCATAATGGTCTTGGGGTTCACGGAAATGCCCAAATCCCGGAACACTTCCATGGTTGCATCATACATCTTTTTCTCGCTGGTGAAGGGGCCGGTCTTGGGGAAACGACCCAGCCACATGTTGTCCATGACATTGCGCTTCAGAGCCTGGTTCAGCTCCTGATGCACCATGGCAACACCATTTTCCAGTGCCTCTTTGGAGTTCTTGAAGTCGACTTCTTTACCTTCCAGGAAGATTTTGCCGCCATCCTTGGCATAAACGCCGAACAGACACTTCATAAGTGTGGATTTACCGGCACCGTTTTCGCCCATCAATGCGTGAACAGTACCGGCTCGAACGGTCAGATTGACACCGTCCAAAGCTTTTACGCCGGGGAACACCTTCGTAATGTTCTCCATACGCAGTAAAACGGAATTGTTTTCGTTGGATGCCAAAATTTTCGCCTCCTAAGCTAAAGAGTAAACTCTGCAAACCAAGGCTCCGCACGGCTGCAGCCAACCGGGCACAGCCTTGGATTACAGAGTGCTGTGGAGAAAAGCAGCCGCGCCGAAGCGCGGCTGCATGAAGTTATAAATTAAGCGCCGGTGTAGGGGGAGTAGGGGATGTTCACACGCCAGGTGCCTTCCAGGTCACCGGAAACGCCTGCGAACTTGTCAGCACCTGCGGACAGGTTCTGAGCAATCTTCACGATAGCCTCAGCCATGCCGACAGCGTCCTGCTTGATGGTACCGGTCATGGAGCCGTCAGCAATCTTAGCCTTAGCAGCATCGGTAGCATCAACGCCGAAGACGGGGATGTACTTGCCGCCTGCCACATTGTAGCCAGCATTCTCCAGAGCGGCGATTGCGCCCAGAGCCATGTCGTCGTTGTTAGCAATGACCAGCTCGACCATGTTGCCGTTGTCCTCGGAGTACTGAGCCAGAATGGTCTGCATGTAGTCCTGACCCTGAGCAGCGGACCAAGCGCCGTTCATGTCGACCAGGTACTTGGAAGCGTTGTTAGCATCGTAGAAAGCAATCTGGGGCTTGCCGGCAGCAGTCAGAACAGCGTCGCAGTCCTCAACACCGTACTGGGTACGAGCGTCGGCTTCCATGTTGCCTTCCTGACCCTTGAACATAACATAGGAGATGACGCCGTCACCGTTCAGATCCAGAGCATCATAGTTGGCCAGAACGTACTCGCCGATCATCTTGCCTTCCATGTGGCCGGCCATGGTGTAGTCGGTTCCGACATAGGCAGCCTTGTCATACTTGGAAACGATTTCCTCGGAGACAGAGCGGTTGAAGAAAACCAGAGGAACACCGGCACCCTGAGCCATGTCGATGATAGCCTGAGTAGCATCGTCGGAAGAAGCATCGACGATGTTCACGCACAGGACGGAAGCGCCCTTGGTGATAGCGGTCTGAATCTGCTCGGTCTGAGTGGTCTGAGAGCCGTTAGCATCATAGTCCTGATACTTAACGCCGGCATTCTTGAATGCCTCGTTAGCAGCAGCACGGACACTGGACAGGTAGGTATCGCCGAAGGTGTACCAGAAGACAGCGACTTCGCCGCCCTTTGCTTCGGAAGCAGCGGGAGCATCGGACTTGCCGCCGCATGCAGCCAGACCCAGAACCATGGTCAGGACCAGCAGCATTGCAATGATCTTTTTCATTGTGTGTTCCTCCTAAATGTAGGTTTTTGTTCAACGGTATTTTCGTTAAACTTTGTTTACGGCCCAGTCCGCATGTTGCGTGCAGTCTTGACCTGCCCGTACAATAACACAACAAAATTCATTTGTAAAGAAACTTAATAATTTTCAGCATTATGCGTGTTTTAATATCTATTTTTTTGTACATAATGACGGTGGGTAAACAAAGGTAACTAAACAAGGACAAAAAAGAAATGGTTTTCCTGTCAAAATTTGACAGGGGATGAAGGAAACGGTCGGAAATGGATAATTGTCCACTGCTCGTGGACAGCTATCCGTATAGACTCCTGCAAATCCCGAAAATCTGAGAAAGGAACAGAATATGAGATTTTATGTAAACGAAAACTGCATTGGCTGCGGCCTGTGCACCGCAACCTGCCCGGAGGTTTTCACCATGACAGACAGTGGTACTGCCGAAGCGCAGCGCTCCGATGTGGCACCGGAGCTGGAGAAACTTTGCACCGAGTGCATGGAAAACTGTCCCGCGGAG
>JAZRVX010000255.1:0-2974 GCA_045599455.1 Faecousia sp.
GAAGAAATTGCGCCGTCGGCGCTGCAGAAAGGAAGACACGAACATGAAAGCAACCGGCATTGTCCGCCGTGTGGACGATTTGGGAAGAATCGTCATACCGAAAGAAATCCGCAGAACCCTCCGAATCCGTGAGGGCGACCCCTCTCATAGAAATTAAGTAGTAATAATATACCTATCTGGTATTTTTATCGGACAGCAAATGTGATATGCTTGCTATGGAAAGCAAACCGATGGGCAATACGCCGGAAAGGCAGGGTACATACATGAAACAATACAAGCCTTCCTTGAGCACATTCGTGATTGAGGATGGGAACAAGCAAATCATGCTTGATATGGAAGCCGAGCAGTACATTGGGTATCACATCGATGATAACGGCAAGAGGATTTCTGAATACGATAGAAACCAAATTGAGTGCTCTTATAAAGAAGCCGACGAGGAATGCTGGGGCGTTGGCTGTAATGAATTCTTCTCTACATCCGATTTGAAAAACATGGCAGATGGCATTCGTTCCGTGATTCACTGTCAAACCGACACATTTACATACAGCAGTCAAGATGATTTCTTTCACATTGCACTGCAATATGACTGCAAGGATGAAAGCTATTCCTTTACCGCCGCAATTTTGGATACTCTGGTTAGAGAGTCCTATGTCACAATTACAAAGAATAACCTGTCCTATGCTCAGCTTGAAGAATATATACAGTCTTTTTTCGAATGGGAAAAGCAATTCCCCATTGTGTGATATCCGGATGGAGAACAAGTCCCCCATCCGCAATGCTTTCGCGTTTACCTCAAGGAACGCATGATATGAAGGAGGAACCGATATGTTTTGCAGCGAACCCATTCAAAAAGTGTACTACGGACAGCACATAAGCGACAGCTATGGGGATGCCGCTTTTGACTTTTTTTATGATATGGCAATGCACCTGTCAGGGAGAAACCGTTTTCTGATGGAGACGGCACATTTTTACATATCCGTTGAGGTTTCAGGGGTTTTTCTGATTATCAAGGAGGGCGGAGTTGAATCCATTCAGCGTGAAAACGAGTGGATAGATTCCTGCATTCACGAAGATACGAACCCGGAATTTGCACCTTGGGTTGACTATGAAGCAACCGTTTTTCCCGGAGAGAGATTACTATCTGTGGAAAAAGAGGAAGCGCACTACACACTCCGGTTTGATGATTTTACTATGAAACTGGTTCCCCACCCTGTTTCCAATGATGATTTCTTCGTTTACCCCCATCCCTATTCGCGTTTGTTAGGCGCAGAACGCCTTATACACAAATGCAAATGCGGCGGAACCGGAATCCCGGTGATTGACCTTGTAGGAGATTATAGCATCCGCTGCGATAGGTGTCATCTCGGCACAAGCGCCGGTATGTGTGTTTGTGATGCAATTGACGAGTGGAATGCCGGTGTCGGGCTGCACACACTTGGATTGTATCCGGAAGAAATATTTATGGAGCATTGCCATGAGAAAATCAAAGAACTGAGAATTAAAAAGAACGATTCTCAGAATGACAGTAATGTCATAAAATGCCGGGAATTTCTGGCAGTTTATGATAATCATGTTTTCCATATCGAAAGCTGGTACGCCGGCAACGGCACCTGGGGCTTTGCTTTCACTGCATCCACCCGGTTCAATGCCCAACAATGGCCGTTCGTGATTTCCGCAACAGAGGAACAGGCTATAACATATATTCGTCACAATAAGGAAAAAAATCGCAATGCCGAAATGGTTTTCACCATCGGCGAGAAGCAAGCAATCCTTGTGGCCAATCATGGATGGCTTGAATTTGAGGTGTAAAAGATGAATCAAGCATTACAGTAGGTGCTGCCGATAACCTCGAAGGCCTTCTCTGCCAAATGCTTGATTCATCGTCGAAATATTATATGATTCAGGAGAAAATGTCAAGCCGGATTCAAGTGCGGAAAATATACCGTTATAAGGTACAAAGCAAAAAAAGGATGGGAAATCAAATAAAATTTCCCCTTACAGATGATGAACGCACCGCACAGGGCAGGACTTGCCGGTTCAAATTTCAGAGCGGCAGAAAATATGATGTGTTTTGAATATAAAAAAATTCCAAGGAGGTTTCCCTATGGATATCAACGCTGTAGTGTCGCTAATAGAAGAAATCCCGCCGGATTTGCAAAAATCGACCATCTTCTATTGGAAAAAAATTTCACCATAGAAGAATTGGCTATGTTGGCAAATGCGGCTGTCGGAGTATGCTTCTGTGAGTTTCGGAGCGCAGTAGACCCTGAGGGCTATGGGCTTAACCCGGAATTCAGGACTGTACATATTGACAATCTATGCAGTAACTCTCCGGAGCAAGTACTGGAGTGTCTTCTGCGTCATGGATATGATCCCAATATATCCATTGGTGAGGAAAATGCATTCTGGGACTTGAAGTATGTTGATACACCAAATGTTGGGGCACGCTGTATGCGCTTACTTCTTGAAAACGGTGCAGACCCAAATTTGATAATTGTCAGTGAACCGGGCTCACTATTTGAAAACATTGATTTTGATGTCAATTTTGAAAACGGTTCACGCTGGTACTACAACACAGTCCAATGTTGGCTTGTGTTAATGGCATACGGCGGTCATCTGTATAATGGTACAATTCCGGTCAAAATGCTCAATGGCAACCCTGTTGAAATATTCAAGGGAATCGAGTTGTTTGATTACTCTATTGAAGACTTGCCTAATAATTGCTGGAGAATGAATATCTTCAACGCCAAAACCGGTGAAAAAGTTGCTCAATACTAGAAAAACCATTTCGCAATAAAGGTGTATTGCTATTTGTTCTGCCTCAGGTATTCTTCCCGCATAATTCTGCCTGTTCTGCAAATACTGCCCATGGAAGAAATTGCGCCGTCGGCGCTGCAGAAAGGAAGACACGAACATGAAAGCAACCGGCATTGTCCGCCGTGTGGACGATTTGGGAAGAATCGTCATACCGAAA
>JAZRVX010000256.1:0-7211 GCA_045599455.1 Faecousia sp.
AAGGCCAGACCTATTTTTACTTCTCAGAACTGCATAAACCGCAGACAGCGCAAGGTTCAGTGCAACACCTGCCTCGAACTATGCCCTGCGGATGTTTTCAGCACCGACCCCAAGGTGCCTCTCGCATGGGATAAGTGCAAAAACTGCGGTCTGTGCGTGTCCGCCTGCCCTTCAAGGTGCTTCGCCCCCGACGGACAGCTCCAGAAGGAATATACCCACGACCTTGACCTCGACCGCCCCATCAGTTTTTCCTGTTACAGAGAATCTCAGCTCTGCGACAGGACGGTGGAATGTCTCGCGGGCATACCGTGGGAGCTGCCGGCAACGCTCAGCCTTTATACGGATATAATTCTTTACATAGGTGCCTGCGGCGAATGCGGTGACGAGACAAGACTCTGCACTCTGCGCGATAATCTCCAGCATCTCAGGGCTTTTCTCGGCGACGAGCTCTTTGTAAGGCGCGTGCACCTTCTCTCGGAGGGCTCCTTTGAACCGGAGAGCACGGAGGAAAAGCTCAAATCCCGCCGCGACATTTTCTCCGACCTCAAAAATTCCGTCATGAAGAGCACTGTGAAATACGTCGCATCCCGTCTGCCGTTTCTCGACGAGAGCGCCGACGCCGACGGTCTGCAATACAGGCAGATGCTCTCAAAGACCGTCCTACAGGTGAGAGCAAACGCCAAAAAGGCAGCAGACGAGGGCAAAAGCAGCGCAAAGCTCCCGACCTACGCCGTTAATCTGCCGGTATTCACCACAAAATGCTACGGCTGCGGAATATGCGAGAAGATCTGCCCGCAAAAGGCCGTGGAGATTGGCCCGCTTGAAAATGGAAAGCGACTCATATACATCACACCCTGGAAATGCACCGAATGCGGGCTCTGCAAGGGTGCCTGCCCCGTAGGCGGGATAAAGGGAATAGCCGAGACCTCCGTCCCTTATCTCGAACGTCTCCCGCTCGTGCGGATAAACAGCGCCGAGTGCGAAAGCTGCGCTCGCGCCATAGTCCCCGGCGGAGACACGCTCTGCCCCACCTGCGCCATGAAGGCAAAAAAGAAATTAAGATAAATCAACCGTAGGGGCGTGCATTGCACGCCCGTTTTTTCCCGCCGATATTGACTAATACGACGGGCGAGCACTGCTCGCCCCTACGGTGGAGAGCAAAAATTCACGGTATACTCTCGGTCACTTCGCGGTTGCCCATCTGCATGACACTGCCGTCTTATCCCGGAAAGTCATTCTTTCCGGGATTTTTTACTCTCTGCGAAGGCTGATATTTTTTCAGTTTTCCAGCAATTATGGTTTGTAAATTACAAATTATTGTTGTATAATGTATTATCAGTTTTTATACGTACCGATATTCACGACATAAATGAAGAAGGAGGTTGGTACAGTTGGAGCAATACGCAATTGAAATGCTCAACATTACCAAGAAATTCCCGGGCATCATAGCAAACGATAACATCACCCTACAGCTTAAAAAGGGTGAGATACACGCGCTGCTCGGTGAAAACGGAGCCGGCAAATCCACTCTGATGAGCGTCCTTTTCGGTCTTTATCAGGCAGAGGAAGGCGTCATCAAAAAAGACGGCGTTGAGGTGCAGAACAAGAACCCCAACGACGCAAACGATCTCGGCATAGGCATGGTGCATCAGCACTTCAAGCTCGTCGAGTGCTTCACCGTTCTCGACAACATCATCATGGGTGTTGAGCCCAACAGAGCAGGTTTCCTGCAGAAGAAGGAAGCCCGCGAAAAGGTCGTCGCGCTCTCCGAAAAATACGGCCTCCACGTAGATCCCGATGCAATCATCGAGGACATCACCGTCGGTATGCAGCAGAGAACCGAAATTCTCAAGATGCTCTACCGCGACAATGAAATCCTGATTTTTGATGAACCCACCGCCGTGCTGACCCCCCAGGAAATTGATGAGCTGATGGATATCATGCGCGGCTTTGCCAAGGAAGGTAAGTCCATCCTCTTCATCACCCATAAGCTCAACGAAATCATGGCTGTGGCCGACCGTGTCACCGTCCTGCGCAAGGGCAAGTTCGTGGGCACTGTGAATACCTGCGACACCACCAAGCAGGAGCTGTCCAACATGATGGTTGGCCGTCCCGTGCAGCTGCAGGTGGACAAGGGTCCCGCCCATCCGAGCGATGTGGTGCTCCATGTGGAGGACATGTGCGTTGCCTCCAAGCGTCACAAGCGCAATGCGGTGAATAATGTCAGCTTCGATGTGCGCAAGGGCGAAATCGTCTGCATCGCCGGTATCGACGGCAATGGCCAGACGGAGTTCGTCCACGGTCTGTCCGGTCTGGAACCCCTGAGCGGCGGCAAAATCATTATGAGCGGTGAGGATGTCTCGGGTCTGTCCATCCGCAAGCGCAACGCCCACATGAGCCACATTCCCGAAGACCGCCACAAGCACGGTCTTGTGCTGGACTTCACGCTGGAGCAGAACATGGTTCTGGAGCAGTATCAGGATGAGGCTTTCGCAAAGCGGGGCATGATTCGCTTCGATGCCATCCGGGAATACTCCGACAAGCTCATTGAAAAGTACGATGTCCGCTCCGGTCAGGGCAGCGCTACCGTAGCCCGCTCCATGTCCGGCGGCAACCAGCAGAAGGCCATCATCGCCCGTGAGCTGGATCGCAGCAAAGACTTAATCGTCGCCGTTCAGCCCACCCGCGGCGTGGATGTAGGTGCTATCGAGTTCATTCACAAGCAGCTTGTGCAGCAGCGCGACGAGGGCAAGGCCATTCTGCTCATCTCTCTGGAGCTGGATGAGGTTATGAACCTGTCCGACCGCATCCTCGTGATGTATGAAGGTGAAATCGTGGGCGAGTTTGACCCCAAGGATATCACCGTGCAGGAGCTGGGTCTGTACATGGCAGGCGCCAAGCGCAGTGGGGAGGCAAAGGCATGAAAGAGAAACTTCTGAATCTTTATGACCGGGACGGCACCCGCAAGGTGCTGGCATCCCTGATTTCCATCATCATCGGCCTGCTGGTCGGTGCCATCGTGGTCATCTGCGTGGGTCTGACCACCCCCAGCATCACCGGCTCCGCCATGTGGGACGGTGTGAAGCTGATTTTCTTCGGAATCCTGAGCACCGGCCGCAATGCCGCAGGTGCCCTCAGCTGGGGCTATAACTCCCAGTCTCTGGGCAATATGCTCTTCCGCTCCATGCCCATGATTATGACGGGCTTGAGCGTGGCTCTGGCATATAAGACCGGCCTGTTCAACATCGGTGCTCCCGGCCAGTACCTCATGGGCACGCTGGCATCCCTCTCCATTGCATTGGGCATTCCCCAGAGCAGCTGCCCCACCGGCGTCATCTGGCTGCTGGCATTCTTAGGCGGTATGCTGGCAGGTGCAGCTTGGGGCGCAATCCCCGGCATGATGAAGGCCTTCCTGAACATCAATGAGGTTCTGGCCTGCATCATGACCAACTGGCTGGCCGCAAACCTGGTCACCTGGGCATTTGATGTAAGTAACTTCAAAAATATGGCCGAAGGCACCAAGTCCGGCTATATCTACAAGACCACCTACAACGGTGTGGCCACTCCCAAGCTGGGTCTTGACAAGGTCTTCCCCGGCTCTCAGGTCAACGGCGGTATCGTGATTGCCATTGTCATTGCCATCGCCGTTTATATCCTGATTAACAAAACCACCCTGGGCTACGAGCTGAAGGCTTGCGGCTCCAACCGTCACGCCGCCCGCTACGCCGGTATCAACGACAAGCGCAACATCGTACTGTCCATGGCACTGGCAGGCAGCCTGTCCGCCGGTGGTGCCGCCCTGTACTGGCTGTCCGGCAACACTGAGTTCTACTGGAGCACCTATCAGTCCCTGCCCGCTGCCGGCTTCAACGGCATCCCCGTGGCACTGCTTGCCGTGTGCAACCCCATCGGCGTTGTCTTCACCGGCATCTTCATGGCCATGCTGAACATTGTCGGTGTCCAGCTCACCGGCTACACCGCTTACAACGAATACATCACCGATGTGATTATCTCCGTCATCGTGTATCTGAGCGCCTTTGCTCTGGTGATTCAGATGATGCTGCCCAAGCTGAAAAAGGCCGACAGCCCCAACGCCAATGCAGAGCCCGATATGGAAGAAATCGAAGCGAAAGCAGAAGCGGAACTGGATTCCGAAACCGAAGAAGGAGGAGAAAAGGCATGACATTCATTATTCAGCAGACTTTACTGTATGCCGTTCCTCTGATGATTGTGGCACTGGCCGGTGTCTTCGCTGAGCGAAGCGGTATCATCAACCTGGCACTGGAAGGTATTATGATTTTCGGTGCATTTATGGGCGTGCTGTTCGTGCGCAGTATGCAGGCATTCCCCGTGTTCACTCAGGCCGTTATGCAGAAGCAGTGGCTGACATTGCAGGGCTTAGAAGTGCTCGCCATGCTGGTGGCCGCTGCCATGGGCGCTGTGTTCTCCCTGCTTCTGGCCTTCGCCGCCATCAACCTGAAGGCTGACCAGACCATCGGCGGCACTGCCCTGAACCTGATGGCTCCCGCGCTGGTGCTGTTTCTGATTCGTATTATCGCCAACCAGAACACTCTGATGATGGCTACCGGCGATGCTGCCTCCTGGTTCATGATTAAAAAGTCCACCTTCGGCATCGACAAGAAGACCGATATCGGCTTCCTGGGCGAAACCTTTATCAACAAGGTGTACCTGGCAACCTATCTGTGCATCATCCTGTTCATCGTCCTGTCCATCATCCTGTACAAGACCCGCTTCGGTCTGCGTCTGCGCTCCTGCGGTGAGAATCCTCAGGCCGCCGACTCTCTGGGCATCAATGTGACCAAGATGCGCTACGCCGGCACCACCATTTCCGGTGCATTGGCCGGTCTGGGCGGCTTCGTCTACGCTCTGACCACCACCAACTGCTCCGCCAACGGCGATGTGGCAGGCTTCGGCTTTCTGGCTCTGGCCGTTATGATTTTCGGCAACTGGAACCCCGGCAACATTGCCGCGGCATCGCTGCTGTTCGGTCTTTTCAAGTGCATTGCCGCAGCCTACGCCTCCATCGACATCAACGGCGACGGTGTGTATCTGCTGGCTCAGATTGGCATCAGCTCCCACCTGTACCGCATGCTCCCCTACCTCGTGACGCTGGTGGTTCTGGCATTCACCTCCAAGAGCTCCCGCGCCCCCAAGGCAGAAGGTATCCCCTACGACAAGGGCAGCCGCTAAAGTCTCTTTCCCCTCCCGGTTTCGGGAGGGGATTTTTCATGGCTAAAGGGGAGTTCCCCCGCTTTGTTGCAAAATACACAAAAGTTCCGTCACAAATCGGTCATATTTTGGTTTCAAATTAGTCATTTTGTCCTTGCATTTCTCCCGAAAATACGATATACTGGCACGCGAGAAAAAGATGAGAGGAGGGAACGACTACCTTAGGTATCGTGCCCTCTTTTTTCACGCAAAAAAGAAAGGATGTTATTTTTATGGCAAACGAAAAGAATACCGAAGCCGTATACGATGCCAAGTCCCTCGGCACCGGCAAGACTCTGGTTCTGGGCATCCAGCACCTGTTCGCAATGTTCGGCTCCACCGTGCTGGTTCCCGCCATCACCGGTCTGGATGTGGCAACCACCCTGCTGTTCGCAGGTCTGGGCACTCTGCTGTTCCATCTGGTCACCGGCCGCAAGGTTCCCGCATTCCTGGGCTCCTCCTTCGCATTCCTGGGCGGCTACGCAGCTGTCAAGGCCATGACCGCCGCCAACGGTGCTACCGATGTGGCTCTGCTGCCCTACGCTTGCGCCGGTGTTGCCTGCGCAGGTCTGATGTATCTGGTTGTGGCAGCTCTGTTCAAGGCCTTCGGTGCCAAGACCGTTATGCGTTACTTCCCCCCCATCGTCACCGGCCCCATGATTATCTGCATCGGTATGTCTCTGGCCGGCACTGCTCTGAGCAGCTGCTCCGCTAACTGGTGGGTTGCTTTGGTGGCCATTATCGTGGTCATCGCCGCCAACATCTGGGGCAAGGGCATGATTAAGATTATCCCCATCCTGCTGGGTGTGGTTGCTTCCTACGCCTTCTCCATGGTGGTTGACCCCGCCAGCCGCGCAAACCTTGTTTCCATGGTTTCCTCCGCTGCCTGGATTGGTCTGCCCGTCCACTACGAGAACACCGTGTTCTCCATCTTCGGCAACTCCTTCGATGGCGGCCTGCTGGTGACCTCCATCATCACCATCCTGCCCATCTCCCTTGCTACCATGATGGAGCATGTGGGCGACATCTGCGCTATCTCCTCCACCGTCGGCTCCAACTTCGTTGCTGACCCCGGCCTGCACAAGACTCTGGTCGGTGACGGTCTGGCTACCACCGTGGCTTCCATCTTCGGCGCTCCCGCAAACACCACCTACGGCGAGAACACCGGCGTTCTTGCTCTGAGCAAGGTCTACGATCCCATGGTCGTCCGCTTGGCTGCTGTCTTCGCAGTGGTTCTGAGCTTCTGCCCCAAGTTCTCCGCTCTGATTGCCGCAATGCCCACCGCTACTCTGGGCGGCGTTTCTCTGGTGCTGTACGGCATGATTTCCGCTGTCGGTGTCCGCAATGTGGTTGAGAATCAGGTTGACTTCACCAAGAGCCGCAATGTTCTGATTGCTGCCATGATGCTGTGCCTGGGCATCGGCATGAGCTACACCACCGGCGTTTCCTTCTCCATCGGCTCTGTGACCATCAGCCTCAGCGGTCTGGCTATGGCTGCTCTGGTTGGCGTTGTGATGAACGCTGTCCTGCCCGGCAAGGACTATGAGTTCGGCGCAAACGAGCTGGGCGACACCTCCATGGTCAACATGGGTGCCCGCGCCACCAAGAAGGTTCAGTAAGAACTGCGCTTTATGAAAAATTACTCCCACCGCATCCGCGGTGGGAGTTTTTGTTGGTGCGTTAAGTTTTGCTTCTTTGCAATGCAGAATAAGAAGACTATACCTGCGATACGAATCAGACAAAAGCCTTCCCCTTGGGGAAACCTTGGATTGTGCGTCACTTGTGGTTTGCGGCGCTAACGCAGTATAATAATTCTATTCCTGCGTTACTTTTTTATCTTTTGAAGCTTTGCGTTCAGGTCTTCGGCAACGCTCTGCGGGACAGCATCGCCCGCCTTCTTCAGGAGCGCCTGAAAGCTCATGCCCGCCAGCATCTTCTGAAGCTGCGGATTATTGTTGGCAGATTTTGCCACATCGCCCCGG
>JAZRVX010000257.1:0-1327 GCA_045599455.1 Faecousia sp.
CTATTCTTATGAATTAGCAAGCGTTTTTTTGAGAAAAATCAACAGCGATGTTTCTGTCATAATTTCTCTGGTAGGGAGAATCCCTTCTGATGACGGCGAACATTCGGCTGACGAGCTTCGCCCTGACGACGTTCAGCACGCACATCGGGTGCTTCCCCTCAGCAGTCTTTCTTTCGTAATAGTCCCTGTATTCGCTTGACTTCATGTGCGTTGCGGCAGACACGGCGGCAAGGTGCAGGAGTGCCTTGGCCTGCTTGTTGGCCCTTTGCGACACCTTGGATTTCGAATGGATGCTTTTCCCCGAAGTGTATTGGAATGGTGCCAGTCCTGCGTAGCAGAAGAACTGCCTCGGATTCCCGAACCTGGTGAAGCCCATTGTGAGTGCCACCATGTAGACGGCAATCCTGTCGCCGATTCCGTCTATGGTCTTGAGCAGCTCCACCTGACGGCTTACGCCTCGGTCTGACGAGACAAGCCCCTCAATCTCCTTGTCAACCTCTTCAATCTGCCTGTCGAGCATGGCTATCACCTTCGTCCAGTGCTTCTTCTTCCGGGCGTAGTCTTCACCGCTCATGTAGCCCTTCTGGTCGTGAAGCTGCATCGCGTACCTTTTCCTGTCGTCGGCAAGCATGTCCCTGTCGGCCAGCAGGTTCCTGATGGAGGTCAGCGTCCTGTCGGGCATTCCGTAGGCGACGGCCTTGTCCTCGAAGCGGAAGGCGTACTCGGCTATCCTGCGTGCATCGACACGGTCGTTCTTGCCTCTGGAGATGCCGAAGGAGTTCTTGATCCTGGTCGGGTCCTCCATCCAGAGGAACAGCCCCATTCCGTCGCAGGCGCACGCAAGGGGATAGATGTAGCGTCCCGTGAATTCCGCGCACACGATGACGTCATCGGTCTGGGCACCGATTCCCTTTAGGTGCTTCCCCAGGCGGCTCATTATCGTCGTCTCCTTGTTCTCGAATTCGTCTTCGCGGACGATTTCCGCTCCCCTTTTGATGCATACGTTCAACTTTTCCTTGCTGATGTCGATTCCGATGTGGTAATTTTTCATATTATTGCAATGTTTTTGATGCGGACTTTGGACGCCGGCCACTTGCCTACAAACCTTAACGGTTCCGAAACATATTCTTATCCAGGCCTTTGGACTGGCGGATGCCGGACGGTCAAAAAAGGTAACTGGGTCTTTCCCATTTGCAACAAATTGTGCACCGTCCGGCTCCATTGTCCATTTTTTTGTTTATGAATGTTGTTTATTATCGTGCAAATTTACTACTTTTGCCCTGCAAATCTGATGTGACGCATTTCGCGCTGCAAATCTAAGGTTTGC
>JAZRVX010000258.1:0-3679 GCA_045599455.1 Faecousia sp.
CCGGAGTTCTACCATTCCTTTGGCGCGTTCCTTGGCAGTAGCGTTCAGATCGGGCTTTGTCATGATGCTGTTCTGCCGGTAGTAAACCTCACCGTCCACGATGGTATAGGAAAAGTTCTTTACATCCGGGTCAGCGGGAATAGAATCCACCAATGCCTCGTCTTCGCCCAGATCGGGCAGCTCCGCTTCCGTGTACGTGCCGCGGATATATTTCACGGCATCTGCAAGCTGATTGGAAAGATTCAGTCCCTCGATGGGCTCAACAGTAAAATCCGGCCTTCCGTACTGCGTGCTTTCGGAGGTCTGCCGTCCGAGAATCATTTCTGGATGATCTACAAAATAGCTATTGATGGCAAAACCGTCTGTATTCTCTCCGAGGTGTACCCAATCTGGCTCGATGTCGATGGGCCGATCTCTTTTCTGCAAAAAGATGATGTCAGAAACTACATCGGTTCCGGCGTTTGCCTTGAAAGCGTTATTCGGCAGACGGATCGCGCCGAGGAAGTCCGCCCGCTGTGCGATATATTTTCTTGCCGAGTTGTCCTTTGCGTCCATGGTATAACGGCTTGTGACGAATGCCACAACACCGCCCGGACGCACCTGATCGAGCGCCTTGGCAAAGAAGTAGTTGTGGATTGAGAAGCCGAGCTTGTTATACTGCGGATCGCTGACCTGATACTGACCGAACGGCACATTGCCGATGGCAAGATCGAAAAAGTCTTTTCTGTCTGTCGTCTCAAAGCCTGCCACGGTAATATTGGCGTTGGGATAAAGGTGCTTTGCAATGCGGCCTGTGATGCTGTCCAGCTCAACACCGTAAAGCTTACTGTCGGACATTTCCGAAGGCAGCATACCGAAGAAGTTGCCGACGCCCATGGAAGGTTCCAGGATATTTCCGGAAGTAAAGCCCATTCTGCCAACTGCTTCATAGATGGCGCTGATAACCGTAGGGCTTGTAAAGTGGGCGTTCAGGGTCGATGCCCGTGCCGCAGCGTATTCCTCCGGTGAAAGGGTCGCATACAGCTCCTTAAACTCCTCTGACCAGTTTTGCTTGGTCTCATCGAAAGCGTCTGCAAGCCCACCCCAGCCGACATACTTTGAAAGCACTTCCTGTTCCTCTGGCGTTGCCTGCCGTCCGTCAAACTCCAATTCTTTCAGAAGATTGATGGCGTCCATATTCATACGGAACTTAGCTTTCGGCCCGCCTTCGCCTAAGTGTTCGTCTGTGATTTTGAAATTCTGTGCGGGAGGATCGGGCTCGGTGGTCTTAATCGTCTGGATGACTACATCGTATGGCAGATGGTTTTCCTCTGCCGGGTATTCGGCTACGGTTTCGACGGTATAACCGGGAGTCGGGGCCTCGGGCGTCCGTTGCTCCTGCGGGAAGCGTTCCATCAGTTGCGCAAAGCTTTCTCGGCTCTCCGCGCGCAGAATAGGATACGCAAGAGACGGGTCACGGAGCTGAATGTCGAACATGCCGATATTCTCAATAAGGAACGGCTTTCCGTCCTCCAGATAAATCGTATCGCCAACAGAATATGGGAAACTGTCACGCTGTTCCTCATAGTCCAGCATGGCCTCTGCATTGGGGAAAATCTTGACCTCACCGTCAATTACCGTGCTGATGGGCGCTTCATCGAGGATTTCGTCGAGGTCACGTTCCGGCGACAGATCTGCGGCAGGTTCTTCGGGCTGAATGACTGCAAACAGTCCATCATCCAAATGTGCGTCGAACTGCGAGCGCAGAATCTCCACAGGCTCCTGTTCGGGTAAATCCGGGAAGGTGTAATACACATAGTCCGCATCGACATTTTCAATGACAATTTCGGATTTTCCATTCGTTTCGTTTCCGATGCTGACGTGATCGCCCACATGGTATGCTCTGTCCTCTGGGGTATAGAAGGTGTTTTCTGCCTGTTCCATCGCGGAAATCTGTTCCGTGGGGTTCTGCCCTTTTAGCTGTGCTTCGTCAATATCCCGCCCGATTTTCAGGAAAGAGACGCGGTGTTCTTGCAGAAACTCATCGCCGTGGTAGCAGACCGGCGAAGCAATCACCACGCGCTGATCGGCACGGAGCTTCGGCACGTCCCCGAAATCTGTTTCAATACCATAGCTCACCGGGGCATAAAAATAGAGCGTGTTTCCGCGCTCACCGTGGTATTCCGCGATATTCTGCTGCTCCGGGAACCGTCCGTCATTCATGAGCTGTAACAGTCTGCGCTGTACCTGCGCCCATTTCAGCGTTACTTCCGTATCGCTTCCGGCAAGGGCGAAATGAAGCGGCTCATTCACACCACCGCCGTATTCCTGACTGAGCCATGCGGCCGCGCCGCGCTCTCTGCCATGCTCGCGCATATAGGAGAACATACGGTTTTGACTGTCCGGGTCTCCGTTCCAGCGCAGGAGAGATTCATCAATATCTTCCTGCGTCAGCTCTCGTTTCGGTTCTTCCTCCGGTCTGTTGCCGGGGAAGGCAAGATAACCGTCTGCGCCGTGTTCAACTTCGTACTCGTCTGTGGCTTTTTCGGCTTCGTGGTCGATGGAAAGCATGGTATAGGCATGACGCTCATGGGTGTCCACGTTGACAGCAGAGATCGTTACATCATGTTTATCCCGGAGCTTTTCGACGTATTCCTCCAATCTTCGTGCCGGGATGCCGCACATATCCACACGTCCGACATCGGGGATTCTGCGGGAGGTCAGATACAGGTCAAGTTCCTCGGCGGCTGTCTTGGCGTCCTCGCCGTACATTTCAAAGAAATCGCCCACCTGATAGAGAACCATATCGTCCGGGTGCTGTTCCTTGACGCTGTTGTAAGCGGTAGGAGCATCATGGATTGCCTTGTACTTTTCCTGTTCCAGCGGGGTCAGATAGCGGTCTTTTCGGATAAGATCGGTGATCCGCTTGGCAGCATCGCCCCATTTGAGCTGTATTTCCGCGCAGTTTCCTTTTTTGAGACTGATGCCCTTGGCACTGTGATCTTCACCGCTGTGACTTGCACCGGATACGGCGTGGGAATGACCTCCCGTGCCGTATTCTTCCTTGAGAAAGTCCGCAAGCTCTTTTGTCGTGTGATTTGCCGTGAAGTATTCGTAGATTCGTAGTTTGCCGCCCTCCATGCCGGAACCATGAGACAAAGACTCTGCGATTTCATCTTCGGTGATAAAGCCCGGCGGCTCCGGAGGCTCTGATTTGAAAGCAGAATAAGCATTGCGTGGTAAACCGAGTTCTTTCAGATCGGTCAGAATGTTTTCGAGGTTGTGGTACTTGAAACGGAGCAAGTACGGCTGATCGAAATACTGGAGATACAGCGCATTGACTTCCGAAGCAAGAATTTCCTGAACTCTCGGTAAAGCAAGCTGTTCGGCAAGCCGTCCGGTTTCATCCGGGAACCCGCCGCCTTTGACATTCTCCATATACGAAAGGAAGCCCGCTTCGTGCGCTTCCTCGCTCAGATCGTGATAGAGATACCAAAGTGACTGCGCGATCACTGTGCGTTCATGGAGAGACGCTTCCTCGACCTCCACATTGGTGGCAAAGGTTCCTTCCATCAGCATCGTGCCGATACGCTCTGCGGCTTCGTTCCATGGGAGAACATACGCAGAGGACAGATACCGTGCGCTGCTGCCATTGGCGATATGAATACCATCCTCGGCATACCAAGCGGAAAAGCGTCCT
>JAZRVX010000259.1:0-1350 GCA_045599455.1 Faecousia sp.
GCTACCCGGCCGTGCTCCTAGGCGGAACAACCGGTGCACCAGTGGTGCGTCAGACCCGGTCCTCTCGTACTAAGGTCTGAACCCCTCAATTCTCCAACGCCCACAGAGGATAGAGGACCGAACTGTCTCGCGACGTTCTGAACACAGCTCGCGTGCCGCTTTAACCGGCGAACAGCCGGACCCTTGGGACCTTCTCCAGCCCCAGGATGCGACGAGCCGACATCGAGGTGCCAAACCACGCCGTCGATATGAACTCTTGGGCGTGATCAGCCTGTTATCCCTAAGGTACCTTTTATCCGTTGAGCGACGGGGATTCCACTCTCTCCCGCCGGATCACTTGGGCCTGCTTTCGCATCTGCTCGACTTGTCGGTCTCACAGTTAGGCGGGCTTATGCCCATGCACTCGACACCCGGTTGCCATCCGGGTTGAGCCCACCTTCGCACTCCTCCGTTACTGTTTGGGAGGATACCGCCCCAGTAAAACTGACCGGCTGACACGGTCCTACCGCCTGGTTCAAGGCTTGAAGTTAGATTCCCCAGCTTCAAAGGGTGGTGTCTCATTGTTGGCTCGGGTGCCCCCTAAAGGGCATCCTCATCGCCTCCCACTTACTCTGAGCATTAAAGCCGAAGAAACAATGACAGCTTACAGTTAAGGTCTATAGGGTCTTTCCGTCCTTCTGCGGGTGGCCGGCATCTTCACCGGCGTTACAATTTCACTGAGCGCCCAGTTGAGACAGTGCCCAACTCGTTTCACGATTCGTGCAGGTCGGAACTTACCCGACAAGGAATTTCGCTACCTTAGGACCGTTATAGTTACGGCCGACATTCACCGGGACTTGGGTTCACAGCTTCGCCTTGCGGCTAACCGCTTGCCTTAATCTTTCGGCATTGGTCACGTGTCACACCCTATACGTCGACTTGCGTCTTTGCAGAGTGCTGTGTTTTTGATAAACAGTCGGTTGGGCCATTTCTCTGCGGCCATGTCTCCATGGCACCCCTTTTTCCGAAGTTACGGGGCTAGTTTGCCGAGTTCCTTAACCGGGGTTCACTCTTGCGCCTTGGTATATTCTACCCACCCACCTGTGTCGGTTTGCGGTACGGGTTCCTTAGCATACGGAGGGGCTTTTCTCGGCACCTTGTCCGGTACTGCGCGTCGGCCGAAGCCTCTGCTCGCAATCCATTAAGCTGTGTACCTTTCTTGATGCGTCCCCCCTCTTTAAGGGTCGGAAGCTACGGAATGTTGACCGTATGTCCATCGCCTACGCCTCCCGGCCTCGGCTTAGGTCCCGGCTGACCCAGGGACGTACATCGTGGCCCTGGAAACCTTGGGTTTACGGCGGACGCGTATTT
>JAZRVX010000260.1:0-5118 GCA_045599455.1 Faecousia sp.
CGACAGCCTGGATGGCGGCACGGGCAGCGATACCCTGTATGGTGACGATGCGATCGCGCTGCCAGAGGAAATGCTCGAAGGAGATGATATCCTGGTTGCCGGTAATGGAGCGGACCGGCTCTTTGACAGCGGCTTCAATTCGTTGCGTCCTGCCGCGTAAAACCGTTTTCCTGATTCCAACCCACCCGCCAGCCGTGCCGCAAGGCGCCTTTCTCTCTCCTTTTTCTTCCCTGAAATTTTCCCTGCCATCAAAGCCCTCAGTGCAAGCTGTCTGTGTTCAGAAAAAATGCACGCTACAACAACAATATATTGATTTTTTAACAAAAATGTTCTGTTTTTCTTGCGTGTTTTTTCAATTCTGGTAAGCTTTGCCATGTCTGGCGGCACAGGGTCGTCGTCGGGCGAACTTCTTTTCATCTTTTTGAGGAGGATTTGCGTATGGCTTTTGTGAATGAGTGGATTTCTGACGAAGATATGGAAAAGTACCATATCCATGAAATCAGAAAAAAAATGGTAGCCGATAAGCTGGACCGCCTTTGCTGGGTACACGACCGGGAACGGGACATGTACCTGATGAAAGTCAATGCGTTGGGACGGGAGAATGAGTTCGAGGTATGGCTGCTCTATGCGCGGGGAAAGTATGCCGCTGTACGGATCTACCTCATGGGCTCGAAACGTCTCGAAGATGGGACAGACCATATGCATTGGCGTTTTGTGGAATTCGATAAAGGGATGTTTTGTCCCTTTCCCAAACCGCCCCAGGAGGATCTGCCAGCCATCTTCCGGCTGCTTGAGGAGGCGCTTTCTGTGTATGGCTCAAGAGGAATGAGGGCGATTGAACCCGCTTATCCCGGGGAGTACTTTGTAAAGACTGACCCTGTGGTTTATCGCGCGACAATTGAACCTGAAAATAACTGAGGAGGCACAACATGGCTTTGGAAATTCCTGCAAGCGAGATTCTCGAATATTCTACGGATCCAAACTCCGCGCTCGGCAAATATTTGCAACAGGCGACCACAGAGGCTGATTTCAGAGAGATTATCAGCCACATGAACTATGCGCGTCCTGGTTCCAGCATGACGGTTTTGTGGGCCGGCACGCTGCCGGACGGCTCTCCAATGAAGAAAATGCTGGAGGCGCTGGGGAATGAAAATGTCCGGATTATAGGCGATACCGATGCCGGAAAACTGCTCTGGGAAGAAAATTCACCCCTCGTCAAGCGGCTGGAAGAACTGGACGAAACCCTGCCGGAAAGCGAGAAATGGGGGAAAATCACAGCTCGCGGCAACGAAGCCGCGACCTACTATGACACGGCAAAAAACGAGTGGGTCACGCCAGGGCAATCACGCGCCAACAGGCTGATCAATGGCGTCAAGAGCACGACGGAAGTGTATTCAGAGGGCCTGGGCCACGAGGCGTCCCGGTTATTCGTCAAATCCACGCCTGCAGGCACCGACATTGTGACGCTGACCTCGGAAGCAAGCAAGATGAGTGTGTTTATCCATACGGAGCTGCCCACGCTGGTGACAGACGCTTCTTTGAAAGGGCGCAATATCAAAGTTAATGGCTTTCCGCTCGCCCTGATGCAGGAGCTTTATGCGAGTGGAGCGGTTTCGATGGAAGACATTCAGGCGAGCCAAAAGTTGCTTTCCAAAATGTTTGTCTCGCAAATCAGGATGCCAGAGACAGGCGAGCCTGATTTCAGGCGGGCTTTCCAGTGGGCCAATAACCAGTTCTCAACCATACCCGAGACCAGCCTTAAACAGCTTGATGCCGGGAAGCTCACTCTGGAGGAGGTCGTTCGTGCGCAAAACCTGCTCAACAAAGTGAAACTCGCCGGAAAACTCATTGGGCCTCTTATGGAAGCGGCCCTTGTAGGGGAGCTTCTGTACAGCTCGTACCAGGCTGAGGAGGCCTATGCCAGGGGAGATCGGAATGGCGCGACGCGGATTCTGGGCACAGCCTGCGCCAAATCGATGGAAGCCCTGGCTGGTGCGGAGGGTGGAGCGAAGCTGGCTGCGGTTCTGACCAGCGGACTGACTTTGGGCGGCCCTCATGCCTGGCTATTGCGACTTGCCGTTGTTGGCGCTGCCGGCGCCATCGGCGCTGGCGTTGCCTTGTGGAAGAGCCCGGAAGAGGTCGAGGAATTTTCCAGAAATATCATAAGCAACATTATGGGGACAAGCGAGGAGGCTCTCCGCACAGTGAACGAGCGAGGATGGAAAGCGCTGTTGCTGACAGACCCCATTGATTTTTGGTCAGGAGAGTTAAGCGATCTGGCAGACAAGGCTCTGGATGTTTTTCATAAAGGGTCAAACTATCTTGTCGACAAGGCGATAGCCACGCTCCACAGCGGCTCTGATACTGTTTTCGTTACTCATGGCAGGGAGGCGCACACCTATGGCGGAAATGATATTTTGTATGCTGCCAATGGGATTACAAGCCTCTTCGGCGGCTCTGGTTTTGACACCTATATGCTCCAGAACGACGGCCAGCCTGATGTCATAAAGGATGAGGACGGGCAGGGTGTCATTAAGGTTGTCATACCTGAGACGGCAGAGGGCGCTGACAAAATCAAAGTCATTGAGGAGGCCGCGCAGGGGGTGTTTACGAACACGCGGGAGCAGATGAACGTGTACACCTCGAAAGACGGCAAGTGGCAGATGAGCTACACTGACAGCACGGACTGGACGCTGTCACTGATGCAGGGTGACGGCACTTATCAGCCTGTGGCCACCTTAAAGGGCTGGTTCATCGGCGAACTGGGCATTTCTCTGCTCGATTACGACAGCGTGCCGGTTTACCAGATAGACCAGAGTAAAAATGTGCTGGGGCTTGTTGCCGTTAACGCCAGGCTGCTTAACGCCGGCATTTACATAAAAGGCGGGCAGAAAAACGATAATGTCATTGGCGGCGCGTATAACGACAGAATTGAAACCGGCCCGGGCATAACGAGTATAGTCAGCGCTGGGGATGGCAATGATACTGTAATTGGCGGTGAAGGAAATGACTACATCAAATCTGGCTTCCCAGTGGTGGGCGCGGGCCAAATGGATAATGACTGGGTTGAGGCGGGCGGCAACCTGGACCTTATCTATGGAGGCGGCGGATCAGACACCTTATTTGGCGGTTTTCAAGGAGACGATATTGAATTAACCGGGCAGGAAAACAAAACTGGCGACTGGATCGCTGGTGAAGGCGGCGCTGATTTTATAACCGGCTCCGCAGCCAAGGACTTTTTGTTTGGCGGCGCTGGCTCTGACAAAATTGAAGGTGGGGCGGCGGATGACCTGATCTTAGGTGACGCTGATTACCAGATTATGCTGCAACAGCAGTTCCTTTCGGCGGCGGGCGTTGTTCAGGAATACACGTATTCAAATATTGACAAAAATGTCACCAATGACTCGTCAAACCTGAAAGAAACGGCTTCCAATACCGCAGGCTACATGTCACAGGCATCCCTGTTTGGCGATTGGGCCTGGGAGCTTACGCCGGACGGCGATTTCAAGCTGGCCGATGGTCTCCGCTTAAGCGCCGCGATGCGTGTATCAGCCAACCCGGGTGACGACTATATAGACGCGGGCTCGGGCAACGACTGGGCGGCCGGACAGGCGGGCCAAGACACGCTTTTCGGCGGTGAAGGCAGCGATACCCTCTATGGTGACGATGCGGTCGCGCTGCCAGAGGGGATGCTCGGAGGAGATGATATCCTGGTTGCCGGTAATGGAGCGGACCGCCTCTTTGGCGGCGGCGGTAACGACCAGCTTTACGCCTCGGAAAATGATATGGCCAAGGACATCCTCCGTGGTGACTCGGGGGATGATACTTTGTGGTCAGGAAGCGGAGGCGACGAACTCTACGGCGAGGGAGGAAATGACTGCCTGAATGCGGGAGACGGCCAAGGAACCCTGCTTGACGGCGGCTCAGGCAATGATAGTTACTATAGCGGCACAGGCACGGCCATCATGCGCGACGAAAGCGGCGATGACAGCTATTATCTGCATCCTATCAGCTTATTAGAGTCTGGTTCTGTAACCACGATCGACGATAAAGACGGCAAGGGCAGCGTATGGTACCGGGGATATCTGATAACCGGGGCTGGTAAAGTCGTATCAGATACTATTCGAGAGGCGGAAGATGGCAGTTACACTCTGACCAAGGCGGGTGATACCCTGCATATAAGCAAGCCTGGTCAGGGCGGCCGGATAGAGATTTTGCACTGGCAGGACGGCGATCTAGGCATCAGTTTTGACGAAGGCGGAGAAGAACCGCCCACCCCGCCTCCATCTGATAACAAGCCTCCTGTGGTGAATGAAGCGCTTGCGAACCAGACAATTGCGCAGGATGCGACGCTGAACTTTACCTTTTCTGAAAACGTTTTTACCGACCCGGATGGCGATATCTTGAGCTATTCAGCCGCCCTGGAAGACGGTTCGGCTCTGCCCGCCTGGCTGAATTTTAACGCGGCCACGCGCACATTCAGCGGCATGCCGGATGCAGCCGGAAGCTGGAACATCAAGGTTCTTGCCTCAGACGGCAGCCTGAGCGCGGAAGACGTGTTTACCCTTACGGTAGAACCTGCCGCGCCGGTTAACCGTGCGCCCGAGCTTGCCACTCCTCTTGCCGGTGCGAACGGCAGGGCGGGTGAGGCCTTCAGCTATCAGATTGCTGCCGGGGCGTTTACCGACCCGGATGGCGATATCTTGAGCTATTCAGCCGCACTGGAAGACGGTTCGGCCCTGCCCGCCTGGCTTTCCTTTGACGCGGCCACCCGGACATTCAGCGGCATGCCGGATACGCCAGGAAGCTGGAACGTGAAGGTCAGTGCCTCAGACGGCAGCCTGAGCGCGGACGATGTGTTTACCCTCACGGTTGCCCTGCCGGAAGGCAGCGAGATTGGCACTCCGGAGGATGATGAACTGTACGGCAATGACGGCCCGGATACCATACTGGGAGGCCCGGGGGATGATTTCATCGCCGGAGAAAATGGCCGGAATCTCCTGTTCGGCCAGGAAGGAGACGATGAATTCTATGGAGGCGAAGAGGCCGATACCATACTGGGAGGCCCGGGGAATGATTTCATCGCCGGAGAAAATGGCCGGAATCTCCTGTTCGGCC
>JAZRVX010000261.1:0-34003 GCA_045599455.1 Faecousia sp.
TTTGTAAGGCTAGTGTATCCCGAATAGCATATTTTGTCAAGTGACATTTGTGACATGCAATGGGTAAACGGGCGTGCGGGGATTCGGGGAACGAAAGGGAGCTTTAACGGCGTAGCCGTTAAAGCTCCGGTCATCAGCTATTAGATATCAGTCATTAGTCATCAGCTTTTTTGCTTGCTTAAATCGGCGCTTTCACCTAAAGTCACCACTGTGATGACTGATGACTACGAGCGAAGCGAGTTAAATCTTCCTTTATCATAACATAAATTCCCTAAAAAGCAAGCCGCCCCGGTTTTTGACCTGGGCGGAAATCATTTACTTACGGTTTGCAATCTGGGCTTCCAGCTTCTCAATGAACTCGTTAAGGGTCATAACCGTGGTCTCATCGGTGTCGCGGTCACGGACGGAAACGGTACCGGCCTCAGCCTCTTTGGCACCCAGCACCAGCATATAGGGTGCGCGATCCAGCATACGAGCCTCACGAATCTTGTAGCCGATTTTCTCGTTGCGGTCATCCAGCTCCACGCGGATGTCGGCATCCTCCAGAGCATCGGTCACTTCTCTTGCATAGTCCAGTGTCTTCTCGGACACGGGAAGAACCTTGACCTGCACGGGAGCCAGCCAAGCGGGGAATTTGCCCTTGGTCTCCTCAATGATGTAGGCCATGAAGCGGTCAAGAGAACCCAAGATAGCGCGGTGCAGAACCACGGGGGTCTTCTGGCTTCCGTCGGAGTCCACATAGGTCAGCTGGAATTTGGCAGGCAGGCAGAAGTCCAGCTGGCAGGTGGACAGGGTGTACTCAGCGCCCACGGCGGGAACCACATTCACATCCAGCTTGGGGCCGTAGAATGCAGCCTCGCCGATTTCCTCGGTGTATTCAATGCCCAGCTGATTCAGCACATCCCGCAGAGCATCCTCGGCCTTGTTCCACATCTCGTCATCGGGATGGTACTTCTTGGTGTCGGCGGGGTCGCGCAGGCTCAGTACGCAGCGGTAGTTGGTGATATTAAAATCCTTGTAGACATCGAAAATCAGGTCGCAGACCTTGCTCACTTCGTCCTTAATCTGGTCGGGGGTTACGAACAGGTGGGCATCGTTCTGGCAGAAGTGACGGCCGCGCTCAATGCCCTTCAGGGTGCCGGAGGACTCGAAGCGGAAGTCGTGGGCAATCTCGCCGATTCGGATGGGCAGGTTGCGGTAGCTGTGGGGACGGTTTGCGTAGACCATCATGTGATGGGGGCAGTTCATGGGGCGCAGGACGAAGCGCTCACCCTCAACCTCCATGGCGGGGAACATGTTCTCCTTGTAGTGATCCCAGTGGCCGGAGGTCTTGTACAGCTCCACGGAGCCGACACAGGGAGTCAGCACGTGCTGATAGCCCAGCTTGCGCTCCTTGGCCTTGATGTAGTTCTCCAGCTCCTGCCACACGGTGTAGCCCTTGGGCAGGAACATGGGAAGTCCACGGCCAACTAAGTCATCGGTCATAAACAGCTGCATTTCCTTGCCAATGCGGCGATGGTCTCTGGCTCTTGCCTCCTCCTGCTGCTTCTCCCAGGCTTCCAGCTCCTCCTGATTGCGGAAGGCAACGCCGTTGATACGGGTCAGCATCTTGTTGGCAGCATCATTCTTCCAGTAAGCACCGCTCTGCTGGGTAATCTTGAAGGCCTTCAGTGCTTTGGTGTAGGTCAGGTGGGGGCCGACACACATATCAATGTAGTCACCCTGCTGGAAGAAGCTGATTTCGGCATCCTCGGGCAGGTCACCGATGTGCTCCACCTTGTACTTCTCCTGACGGCTCTCCATGAGGGCGATGGCCTCGGCGCGGGGGAGAATATAGCTCTTGAAAGGCAGATTCTCTTTTGCAATCTTGCGCATTTCGGCTTCAATTTTGGTCAGGTCTTCGTCGGTAAGCTTGGTTTCGCCCAGATCCACATCGTAGTAGAAGCCCTTCTCGGTAGCGGGGCCGTAGGCAAAGTCAGCCTCGGGGAACAGACGCTTGATGGCCTGTGCCATGATGTGGGCAGCGGAGTGGCGCAGGACATGCAGCTCATCTTCTGCGGGGCACTCGGACACAGCACCGTATTTATCAATAATTTTCATGCTCTTCCTCCTAAAAAATAAAAGCACCCTTGAGCCTTTCGGCCCAAGGGTGCATTGGTTACAATACACGGTTCCACCTTGGTGTTTCACTCGTTGAAAGCGTTAACGGGCTTAGCCGGTCTGCTTGTGCCTACAAACATGCAGCAATTCCAAATGAAAGTGTCATTGCGAACCGGTGCGCGCACCGATGTGGCAATCTCAAGGAAGTGTTCGCTGCAGTTTGTTTGCTTTTTCGCAGACAGCTCGGAAGTGGTGTTGGGCAAAGCCTTCGCAAGATGCTCTCAGCCTCGGCATCTCTCTCTGCAAGCTTGAACTTTGCTTACTTTCTTCGTCTTAGCTAAAATATTTTACTACTTCTTTTTCCCTTCGTCAAGTGGGAAAACATGGATTGCTCTTCCGTTTTGTACCAATTTTTTGCGTTTGCGCATTGACATTACTGATACAATATGTCATAATGGTGACAGACAACTTCATATTGTCGGCTTTTAGCCGCAGGAGATAAGTTCGGATGTAATGTCCGATTAAAAGGGAACCCGGTGCAAATCCGGGACGATCCCGTCACTGTGATAGCCAGTCCCAAGCATTTATGTCACTGGGGAAACCCGGGAAGGCGCTTGCGGGCGTTTACGCTTAAGTCAGGAGACCTGCTTATTTTCTTTTTAGGTTCTTGCGGAAGACGAGAAATCCTGATGCAGATTGGTGCTGCCTTTGTTTTTGCTCTTGTACACTTGTGTGCAGGGGCGGTTCGCTGTGGCAGTTTTCAGGTAATTTTGCGCCCAAACGGAGAATCGTTTGGGCGCTTTTTTAATCCTGCGTACTGCTGCCGGCGATGTGAAAAAGAAAGGAAGTTAATCCATGAAAAAAGCAATTTCCCTGCTCCTGGCTTTTGTGATGGCGGCAAGTGCTTTTGCTGCCTGCGCCGGCAAGACCAACGAAGACGACGGCAAGAAGGTCTTAAACTTCGGCTGCGCCATGTACACCGATGGTGTTGTCAACACCGTTTTGGATGAAAACGGCGGCTGGAATGCCATGCGCTACGGTATTACCGAAGCTCTGTTTAAGTTTGACGACAGCATGAATGTAACCCCCTGGCTGGCCGAGAGCTATACCGTTAACGATGAGCACACCGACTGGCTCATCACGCTGAAACAGGGGCTCAAGTTTTCCAACGGCACCGACCTGACCCCCACCAAGGTTGCCGAGTGCTTTGCTTACCTGAAAGAGCAGGGCCCCTCCGGCTCTGCCAAGCCTCAGAAGTATCTGGAGTTTGAGGCCGTCGTCACCCCCGATGATGCTGCAAACACCATCCGTATTCAGACCCAGCAGCCCTATGCCAACCTCATGGGTCAGCTGTGCCACCCCACCATGGCTATTATCGATGTGACCGGCACCACCAATTTTGACAACGGCATTATCGGTACCGGCCCCTACATGATTGAGAAGTTCAACGGCGTGGGTGTGGGCTACACGCTGGTTGCCAATCCCAACTACCGGGAAGCCGTCCCCTATGACAAGGTGAACCTTATGTTCATGGGCGACAACTCTGCCAAGGCTTACGCTTTGCGCAACGGCCAGGTTGACCTGGTGGAGAATATCACCAATGTCGCCGACATCCGGAAGTTCAAGGAGGATTCCGACTTCACCGTGGACATTGCCTCCGGTGTGCGCTGCGGCTTCAGCTGGATGAACTTCAGCGGTATTTTAGGGGATAAGACCCTGCGTCAGGCTGTGCTCATGGCCATCGATTATGATACCATCTGTAATTCCAAGACCATCGGCGGCCTGTATACCCCCGGTTTCTCCGTGCTGCCCTCCACTCTGAGCTACGGTTATGAGAATCTGGTGAATCCTTATACTTACAATCCCGATGCTGCCCGTGCCCTTTTGGATAAGGCGGGCTACATCGATACCGACGGTGACGGCATCCGTGAAAAGGACGGCAAGAACATCGTCCTGCGCTACATCTCCTATGAAAACCGTCTGCTCAATGACTTCTCCGATGCCCATGCC
Source organism: Faecousia sp. (assembly GCA_045599455.1). Taxonomy (GTDB): domain Bacteria; phylum Bacillota; class Clostridia; order Oscillospirales; family Oscillospiraceae; genus Faecousia. Next base: position 4,111 of record JAZRVX010000261.1, read on the forward strand.
CAGTATCTGGCAGAGGTCGGCATCGGTGTAAAGGCCGAGTACGGCAGCTCCGATGACCAGTGGAGCAAGCTTGCTGCCCTGAATTACGACTTCAATAATAACAATTGGACAACCGTCGGCACCGGCGACCCCTATGCGTTCCTCGCAAACTGGGCAACCGATACCACCTACTGCGCTTACTCCAATGCTGAGTATGATGCACTCTTTGCCGAGCTCAAGGGCGAGATGAATCCCGAGCGCCGCGCAGATCTGATTTTCCGCATGCAGCAGATTCTGGTGGACGATGCTGCCGTGCTGATTGACGGCTACTACAACTCCTCCATGATTTACTCCAAGAATGTGGCCTCCGCCCATATTCACACCGCTGACTATTACTGGCTGACCACGGAGATTATTCCTGCATAAGGGAAATAAAGGAATCTTTAACGGCGCAGCCGTTAAAGATTCCGTCATCAGCTATCAGACATCAGTCATCAGTTTTTTGCCCGTTTATTTAGGACTATGCACCGATTTTACTTTCCCTGATGCCTGATGCCTGCGCACGCAAGTGCGCGAAAGTTTCCTTTCCCCACCATTTTTGCTTGCCCCTTCTCCGGGCGGCCCAATCCCCGGGGTATCCAGCCGGGAAGTCCGGACTCCTACCGGCTTCCCGGCATCTTCTGTTTTATAAGGAGTGAAATCCATGTCCAAAAAAAGAATCCTTCTGCGGCTTTTGCAGATTTTTATTGTGCTCATCGGCATCAGCTTTGTGACCTTTGGGCTGACCTATATGTCTCCCGGCGACCCGGTGCGCAATATGTTCACGGCCACCGGCGTTATGCCTACGGAGGAGATGGTGCAGGCTACCCGTCAGGAGCTGGGACTGAATGACCCCTTCCTGCAGCAGTATTTCCGCTGGCTGGGGGGGTGCTTGCGAGGTGATTTCGGCAAGTCCTATACGCTGGGCAAGCCTGTGGCAGGACTTCTGGCCGGAAGACTGCTGCCCACATTGAAGCTTACCGCTATGTCCATGCTGCTCATGCTGGTGCTGGCAGTTCCTCTGGGAGTGCTCTCCGCCCTGTATAAGGATTCGTGGATAGACTATCTGGTCAGGGGTATTACTTTCCTTGGCTGCGCCATGCCCAACTTCTGGGTGGGACTGCTTCTGATGCTGGCGCTATGCGTCAAGGTGCGCATTTTCCCGGTCATTGCCTCTGCCGGCGATTTTAAGGCGCTGTTCCTGCCGGCTCTGACCCTTGCCATTGCCATGGCTGCCAAGTACACCCGTCAGGTGCGCACGGCGGTGCTGGAGGAGCTTTCTCAGGACTATGTGATTGGCGCAGAGGCCAGGGGTGTGAAAAAGTCCCGGATTATTTGGGGTAATGTGTTTCCCAATGCGCTGCTGCCGCTCATTACCATGTTCGGCCTTTCCATCGGTTCGCTGCTCGGCGGCACCTCCGTGGTGGAGGTCATCTATTCTTACCCGGGACTGGGCAATCTGGCGGTGACCGCCATTACCTCCAGCGACTACAACTTGATTCAGGGCTATGTTCTGTGGATGGCACTGATTTACATGGTCATCAATCTTTTGGTGGATGCATCCTATACATACATTGACCCGCGTATGCGCTTGAAGAGGTGAGAGAAATGAAGAAGATAATCGAATTTGTCAAAAAGAATAAGCTTTTCACCTTCTTCGCTCTGTGCGCGCTGCTCATCGTTCTGGCGGCGGTGTTTGCCCCTGTTGTTACCGGAGGCGCGGATCCTTTGAAGGGAAGCCTTGCCAATGCTCTGGAGGCTCCCAGTAAGGAACATATCTTCGGCACGGACAAGATGGGTCGTGACATTTTCACCCGTGTAATCTACGGCGCCCGGGCATCCCTGGGCGCAACCTTCGGCGTGGTGGCATTGGTGTTCTTGGTGGGTACTACTCTGGGCGTGATTTCCGGCTACTTCGGCGGTTGGGTGGATGCACTCATTATGCGAATCGCCGATATGATGCTGGCATTTCCCGGCCTTGTGCTGGCGCTGGCTGTGGCGGGCATCATGGGTGCCAGCATCAAAAATGCCATCATTGCCATCGTGGTGGTGAGCTGGACAAAGTACGCCCGACTGGCGCGCTCTCTGGTTCTGAAGATTCGCGGCCGGGACTATGTGTCCGCCGCTGTGGTCACAGGCTCAAAAACCTCCTACATCCTGCTTCGCTATATGCTTCCCAATGCGTTGCCCACTCTGATTATCACCGCTGCAACGGACATCGGCTCCATGATGCTGGAACTGGCCGCTCTGAGCTTTCTGGGCTTCGGCGCCACCCCGCCCACTCCCGAGTGGGGCTATATGCTCAACGAGGGACGCGCCTGCATGGAGTCCGCGCCGTGGATGATGATTTTCCCCGGTCTTGCCATCTTTGTGGTGGTCGTGGTGTTCAATATGCTGGGCGACTCCCTGCGGGATATCTTGGATCCCAGAAACTGAAGGAGGATGACAGATGCTGAATATTGATAATATTACCATTTCCTACGGCGACCGCCCAACGGTTATGGACTTTAGCCTTGATATGAAGCCCGGTCAGATAGTGTCACTGGTAGGTGAGAGCGGCAGCGGCAAGACCACGGTCATCCGCGGCGTGCTGGGACTGCTTCCCCGGGGCGGCAGGGTATCCTCCGGTGATATTGTATTTGAGGGCAAGTCCCTGCTGAAGCAGAAGCCCGCCCGGTGGCGAGCCATGCGTGGCACGGACATTTCCATGATTTTTCAGGACAGCGGTGCCATGATGAATCCCACAAAAAGGGTTGGGGATGTATTCACTGAGTATCTGCTGACCCACGAGAAGATTTCCAAGAAGGATGCCTGGGACAAGGGCGTGCAGATGCTGGAGCGGATGCGCCTGCCCGACGGCAATAACATCATGCAATCCTATCCATTCCAGCTCTCCGGCGGTATGCGCCAGCGTGTGGGCATTGCCATGGGCATGACCTATCAGCCCAAGCTCCTGCTTGCCGATGAACCCACTTCTGCGCTGGATGTGACCACCCAGGCGCAGATTGTCCGTCAGATGATGCAGCTGCGGGATGATTACGGCACGGGCATTATCGTGGTGACCCACAATCTGGGCGTGGCTGCCTATATGTCCGACTATATTGTGGTCATGAAGCATGGCCGCATTGAAGACCGGGGCAATCGGAACTACATCCTGCATGAGTCCCCAAATGCCTATACGCGAAAGCTTTTGCAGGCCGTTCCGTCTCTGGGAGGTGAGCGCTATGTTTGAAAATGATGAAGTGATTCTGGAAGCACGCCATATCACCCGCCATTTCCCGGCGGCGGGGGGTAGAACCCTTGTTGCCAACAACGATGTGAATCTGAAAATCTACCGGGGCAAAACCCTTGGCCTGGTGGGCGAATCGGGCTGTGGAAAGTCTACCTTCATGCGTTTCCTGGTGAGCCTGGACAAGCCTACCGAGGGAGAAATCCTCTTCCACGGCCGGGACATTACCAAGCTGCACGGGGAGGCTCTGCGGGAGAATCGCCGCCATATTCAAATGGTGTTTCAGGATCCTGCAGCCTCTTTTAATCCCAAGATGAAGATTCGGGATATTGTCTGCGAACCGCTGATGAACTTCGGCCTCATCTCCAAGAGCGAAAAGGATGCCAAGTGCCGGGAGCTTTTGGAGCTGGTGGAGCTGCCCGGGGACTTTGCCGACCGGTATCCCCACAATATGTCTGGCGGTCAGCGCCAGCGTGTGGCCATTGCCCGTGCACTGGCTCTGGAGCCTGAGATTATTGTTTTAGACGAGGCAACTTCTGCGCTGGATGTGTCTGTGCAGAAGACCGTGGTGGAACTGATTACGAAGCTGCAGCGGGAGAAAAATATTGCCTTCGGGTTTATCTGCCATGACATTGCGCTGGTGCAGAGCCTGGCGCATCAGCTGGCTGTGATGTATTTGGGCAATCTGGTGGAGGTCATGCCCGCCGACCACATTTCCACCGATGCGTTGCATCCCTATACGAAGGCATTGCTTGGCTCCATCTTTGATATCAACATGGACTTCTCGAAGCCCATCGAAAGCATCGAGACCGAGGCACCCAGTCCTTTGGATGTGCCCGATGGCTGCCCATTCCGGGACAGGTGCGAGCACTGCATGGAGGTCTGCACCAAGGTGCGCCCGACCCTGACCCATGTGGGGGATGGTCACGAGGTGGCCTGCCATTTGTTCAGCAAGGAGGCTAACGCATGAAAAAGATGATTGCAGCGCTGCTGGCGCTGGTACTGGTGCTGGGACTTTGCGCCTGCGCCGCACCGTCCGATGGGAAAGCCCCGGTGAAGCATAAAATCGGTGTGGCGGTCTATAACCTCTCCGACAGTCAGGTCATGGCCTTCCGGGACTATCTGGAGAATTATATTGCCGCCTCCTTTGAGGATGTGGAGTTTATCTATTCCATGAGCATTCGGTCTCAGGAAGAAATGGCGGCATTTCTGCAAAGCTGTGTTGACAGCGGTGTGGAAGGTATCTTAAACTGTAATAGCTACGATTTGGAAAGGGAGGTAGCCCTGTGTGCCGAAAAGGGCGTGTATATGCTCTGCCCTTCCTCCACGGTTGCCCCGGAGATATTCTCTAAGGTTGCGGAAAATCCCTATTTTCTGGGCTACTTCGGCCCCGGAACGGAAATGGAGTACGCGGTCGGTTACGATATGGGAAGATTTTTTGCGTCCCAAGGCTATGGGGATTCCTATTTTATCCTCAGCGGCGGTGCATCCATGGGCAATGCCATGCACGAAAATCGCACAGTCGGCATTTTGGATGCTTTGCAGGAAAGCTACGGCGTTGTCTTCGAGCAGTCTTCTCGGGAACTGGCAGTGTGCAGCCACCCGGTAAGCGTTTCGGAAGGGAACTTGACAGTACATCTTTACAGCGGCTATTTGGGAATCCCGGAGGTCTGCGAGGGTGCGAAGGCTTATTATGCGGCCAAACCTTGTGAAAGCATTCTGGGTGTGATTCCCGTGGGTGAGCTTTCTGAGGCCATCGGTGCCGGTCACTTAGGTGTCATCGACTGCTACAGCGAGGAAAATGCCCGCCTGTTTGATGCCGGAAAACTCAGCTATGTCTGCGGCAAGTTCAGTTCCATCATCGGCCCCGCCTTTGCGGCTATGTATAATGCCGTCACCGGTCATGCCGATGCTTTCCGCGACAACGGAAAGGCATTTCAGATTCAGCAGGGCTTCTGGACCTCCGCCGGCAGGGATGACTATTACGCCAAGTTCTCCCTGTCTTCCGGCATTGCCCTGAATGCCTACTCCGTGGAGGACTTAATGGGTGTGATTGCGGAGCATAATCCCGATGCCACCCTTTCCGATTTGCAGAGCTTAGCTGCTGCCTGTGATTTTACCGCAGCCACAGAAAGACGGGGCGGCTGATGGATATTTTCGGGATTCATTTGGAGCCGGGACAGAAGCTTCAAACCACCCTTGTCACCGGGGCAGCGGGCTATGACTTGCCCGCGTTCCTCGTCTGCGGAAAGCAGCCGGGAAAGACCCTGCTTCTGACTGCGCAGATTCATGCTCTGGAATCCAACGGTACTCCCGCCCTGATTGCAGTCGGACGGGAGCTGGAGCCGGAGAAACTCCGGGGCAATGTGGTCATTTTGCCCTGCGTGAACCTTTCGGGCTTCCGTCAGAATTCCCCCCGCCGTCTGCCTGAGGACAACTTTAACCTGAACGCCGACTTTCCGCGGAAGGAGGGCTGTCCTACGGGAAATGCTCTGGCAGCATGGTTCATCCGGGAGGTATTCCCCAAGGTGGATTTCATCTGTGATCTCCACGGTGGAAGCGTGGACGAGGTTTTAAGCCCCTGCCTGTTCTACCCCAGACTCAGCAAGGACGCCAAGGCTGCGGCCATGGCGCTGAATGTGCCGTCCGTGATTGCCTCCGATGCAGCCCATGGATTATACAGCTATGCATGGGCTGAGTTCGGCATTCCCGGCATGATTCTGGAGCGGGGCTGGGGCTGCGATTGCCGCAGTGAGTGGATTGAAGGTCACAGGAAAAGTGTGCGCCTTTTGATGCAGCATCTGGGTATGTATGACTGGAATTGCGAAGAACCGAAGCTCACACGGCACAGCTTTACAAAGTCTGTGTACTCGGAATCCCGGGAGTCGGGACTTTGGTTCCCTGCCGTCCGAGCGGGCGAACCGGTACGGAAAGGCCAGCTTCTGGGGCGAGTGGAGGACTATTTCGGCAATGAGATTCGGCGGTATTTTGCCTGCGCCGATGGATTCGTGTACTACTATACCGCAGGATTGTCCGTAGCTCCCGGCAGCAGCCTGGTGGCTTACGGCATTGAGGAGGAACTATGAACAAAGGTTTATTGATTGTCAGCTTCGGCACATCTTACCGGGATGCTTATGAAAATGATATTGCCCCCGTGGAGCGTGCTCTGGCAGCGGCATTTCCTGACCGGGTAAGCCTCTGCGCCTACGCAAGCACCATGATTATCCGCAAGCTGAAGAACCGGGACGGAATCACCCTGCCCGGTATTTCCGAGGGGCTGGATGCGCTTGCCGCTCAGGGGGTTAGAGACCTTTTGGTGCAGCCCACCTTTCTGATTCCCGGTATTGAATATGAGAAGATGATAAGCATCATCAAAGAAAAACAGCCCCTTTTTGACACTGTCAGAGTTGGTACTCCACTTCTTTCCGCTATTTCGGATTATGAACGGATAGCCTCCTGCATTCAGGCTGTCCATTCTCCCCGCGTTGGGGCGCTGCTTCTCATGGGTCACGGAACCGACCACGAGGCCAACAGCGCCTATGCCCGGCTGGAGGCAGCCTTTGCCAAGGCAGGGCACACCGATGTCTTTATCGGCACGGTGGAGGGAAAGCCCGTGCTGGAGGATTTACTGCCGAGGCTCACACCTTCACAGCAGGTCACGGTAGCACCACTGTTGTTGGTTTCCGGTGATCACGCCAAAAACGATATGGCAGGGCAGTCCCCTGATTCATGGCGCAGCCGCCTTACGGATGCAGGACACCCTACAGTTTGTGTCCTGCGGGGCATGGGAAGCTTCCACTTTACACGAGAGCTCCTGATTGCCCACGCCAAGACCGCAGAAGCCCTGTAATACAAAAGGAGTATTCCCAAGCATTGGGAATACTCCTTTTTCTATATCGGGAAATATCCTGCCACGAGAGCCGGCAAAAGGAAGTTTTCGCTCGCTTTGCTCGCAGGACACAGGCGACAGCCAACTGGTATTGGTGGCAGTAAAATCGGCGCGTACTGCTAAATATTACGCACAAAAAACTGATGCCTGAAGCCTGAGGCCTGACGGCTGAAGCTTAAACGGCTAAGCCGTTAAAGCATTCTTATTCTCCGCAAAGACCAAAGCGGTAGACCGTCTCACTGTGATACCGTTCTCCCTTTTTTACAATGGGCTGCTTCCACTGCGGCTTATGCAGTGCATCGGGGTAAAACTGAGCCTCCAGTGCCACGCCGCTTCGTTTGGGATAGACTTTTCCACCCTTGCCTACGCCTTCCAAATAGTTCCCGGCGTAGACCTGAATACCGGGGCAGTCGGTGTAGACGGCCAGCTCCCGCCCGGAGTGCAAATCCTGCAAGATGGCGCAGGGATTGCAGAAGACCTCCCAGTTGTGGTCATACCCACCCTGTAAGTGCAGCGGCTCATAGTCACATCCGATGTCTGCGCCGATGGCTTTGGGTTGCCTAAAGTCCATGGGGGTGCCGTCCACGCTCCGCAGTTCCCCGGTGGGGATGTTGGCGGCATCGTCAGGGCAGAAGTGCCGTCCGGGGACGGTGAGAATCTGCTCCATGGCCTTGTCCATGGCAGCTTCACCGGCCAGATTAAAGTATGGATGTACAGTCATATTAAACACGGTGTCTTCGTCGCTTACCGCATCATATACAATATGCAGTCCGCCGTCGGGACTTAAGCGATAGGTGACAGTAATATCCGCATTACCGGGATATCCCTGATCCAGAGCAGGGGAGTGCAGGGACAATACGATAAAATCTTCGCCGACAGCATCCACATTCCACAGCCGTTTGTGGTATTCATCGGGGCCTGAATGTCGGTTGTTACCGTTTTCGTTATCGGGGACACGGTAGGTGCGCCCGCCCAAGGTAAAGGATGCGCCCTGCAAGCGATTTGCGTTTCTGCCAACGATTGCGCCTATATAGCAGGCTCCCTTTTCATATCCGGCGGCATCGTCATAGCCCAGCACCACATCGCAGAGCTGTCCGTTTCTGTCCGGGCAGTACAGGCTCACAAGGGCAGCGCCGTAATTTGTGACCTTGGCGCAGACTTGACCACAGGATATGGTGTACAGCAGGGCTTCTTCGCCAGTGGAAATTTTTCCGAATGATTCTGTCATGGGAATCTCCTTTCATTTTTCACAGAAGAAACGAATGGGTTATGTAAAGAATCCTTAGGGTGATTGTACTACATTGACGATATAAATACAATGGCTTTTTTCCTGCTTTGAAAAAGAAACGGAACTTTCTGCCGAATTTTGTCGGTGAATTAACTGTGGATGGTTTTTTATTTTTTCGGCACAAAATAGAAAATTACTATATTTTGTGCCCAATGCTTGACAAAACCACAATATGTAGTATAATGCACTCGGACATATTTTAGCATTTCCCGCTGTTGGAGGATACCCTTATGAAAATTATAAAAAGAAACGGTCAGGAAGTGGAGTTTGACTTCTCCAAAATCCTGGTCGCCGTCACCAAAGCCAACGAGGCGGCGGAGGACAAGGTTCGTATGACCCCGCTGCAGATTCGCCGCATCACCGAGAGCGTTCAGATTGCCTGCGAGGAGATGGGGCGCAGCCCCTCCGTGGAGGAGATTCAGGACCTGGTGGAGAAGTCCATCATGGCGCATGGCGCTTTTGAGGTTGCCAAGGAGTATATCACCTATCGCTATACCCGCAGCCTGCTGCGCCAGTCCAATACCACCGACTCCCGCATCCTGAGCCTCATTGAGTGCAACAATGAGGAAGTCAAGCAGGAGAACGCCAATAAGAATCCCACGATCAATGCTGTTCAGCGTGACTATATGGCGGGCGAGGTCTCCAAGGACATCACCAGCCGTATTCTGCTTCCCCAGGATGTGGTGGTCGCCCACAATGCCGGCATCATCCACTTCCATGATTCCGACTACTACGCCCAGCACATGCACAACTGTGATTTGGTGAATTTGGAGGATATGCTCCAGAACGGCACCGTCATTTCCGGCACCCTCATCGAGAAGCCCCATTCCTTCTCCACTGCCTGCAATATTGCCACACAGATTATCGCCCAGGTGGCATCCAACCAGTACGGTGGTCAGTCCATTTCTCTTACCCATTTGGCTCCTTTTGTTCAGGTCAGCCGCGAGAAGATTCGCAAAGCCGTGGAAAGCGAGCTGTCCGCACTGGGTGCAGCCGCCTCCGAGGACGCCATTTCCAAGGTCGTGGAGGAGCGCCTGCGTGACGAGGTTCGCCGCGGCGTTCAGACCATCCAGTATCAGGTTGTGACCTTAATGACTACCAATGGTCAGGCTCCCTTTATTACCGTGTTCATGTATCTCAATGAAGCCCGCAGCGAGCAGGAAAAGCGCGACCTTGCCATGATTATCGAGGAGACCCTGCGCCAGCGCTACGAGGGTGTCAAGAATGAGAAGGGCATCTGGATTACCCCTGCATTCCCCAAGCTTATTTATGTGCTGGAGGATGACAATGTCTATGAGGGCAGCCGCTATTATTACCTGACCCGCCTTGCCGCCGAGTGCACTGCCCGCCGCATGGTTCCCGACTACATCTCCGAGAAGAAGATGAAGGAATTTAAGCTCTCTAAGGGAGAAGAGAAGGGTAACGGCGATGTGTATACCTGCATGGGCTGCCGCTCCTTCCTGACCCCCGACCGCTCCGGCAACGGCTGGAACAATGTGGCAAACGCCGGGAACTACGAGCCGGGTAAGCCCAAGTACTATGGCCGCTTTAATCAGGGCGTTGTCACCATCAACCTTGTGGATGTGGCACTGTCCTCCGAGCGGGACATGGATAAATTCTGGAAGATTTTCGACGAGCGTCTGGAGCTGTGCTACAAGGCTCTGATGTGCCGCCATGAGCGCCTGAAGGGCACCCTGTCCGATGCCGCGCCCATCCTGTGGCAGTACGGCGCACTGGCACGCCTTGAGAAGGGCGAGCCCATTGACAAGCTCCTCTACGGCGGTTATTCCACCATCTCTCTGGGCTACGCGGGTCTTTACGAGTGCGTCAAGTACATGACAGGCCGTAGCCACACCGATGAGCAGGCCAAGCCCTTTGCCCTGTCCGTCATGCAGCACATGAATGATGCCTGCGCCGGCTGGAAGAAGGCCACCGATATTGACTTCTCCCTGTACGGAACTCCGCTGGAATCCACCACCTACAAGTTTGCCAAGTGCTTGCAGAAGCGCTTCGGCATGGTGCCCGGCATTACGGATAAGAGCTATATCACCAATTCCTACCATGTCCATGTGGCCGAGGAAATCGATGCTTTCACCAAGCTCCGCTTTGAGGCCGATTTCCAGCAGCTGTCTCCCGGCGGCGCCATCAGCTATGTGGAAGTGCCCAATATGCAGCAGAATATCGATGCCGTCATTCAGGTTATGCAGTTCATCTATGAGAACATCATGTATGCCGAGCTGAATACCAAGTCCGACTACTGTCAGGTTTGCGGCTACGATGGCGAGATTGTCATTGAGGAAGACGACAACAAGCTGGTCTGGACCTGCCCCCAGTGCGGCAACCGCGACCAGAGCAAGATGAATGTTGCCCGCCGTACCTGCGGCTATATCGGTACCCAGTACTGGAATCAGGGTCGTACCCAGGAGATTAAGGACAGAGTCCTGCACCTGTAAACTTACAACGAAATCGCACCGCTTTTGCGGTGCGATTTCTTTATTGCGGATTCAGCGACCAGCCGAAGTCTCCATGGTAAATCATCTGCTTTGTCATGCCGCCGTCGATGCAAATGTTCTCCCCGGTAATAAAGCCAGCTTTTTCCGAGCACAGGAACAGCACCGCATTTGCGATATCATCGGGATTACCCACCCGATGCACCGGCTGCTGCACAGCATCCGCCCCCTGATAGACGGTATAGTCCGTATCAATCCAGCCCGGGGAAATGGAGTTGATGCGCACTTTCCCCGCGAGGCTCACCGCCATGGCATGGGTCAGGGCGGCAATCCCTCCCTTGGCGGCGGTGTAGCTCTCGGTTCCGGGCTGGCTCTGGCGGTCACGGCTGGAGGAGATATTCACAATACTCCCTCCGGGCGCGAAATAGGGCATGAAGCACTTGCTTAGGTAGAAAGGTGCGGTTACACCCACTGCCATGGCATAGGAGAAGTCCTCATAGCTTCCGTCCGAAAGCCCCTTTGTGACAGGCTTTGCATTGTTTATCAGGAAGTCAATGTGACCGTACTTTTCAATAACCGCTTTTGAAAACCTCTCCAGCGTTTCCTTGTCGCCGATGTCGCCTACAAAATGGTCGCCATCCTGTTTGTCGATAACCGCGACATGAGCACCCTCACGGGCAAAAGCCTGCGCAATTGCCTTGCCGATGCCGCGCGCGCCCCCGGTGACCACGGCGACCTTTCCATCAAAACCGTACATTTTTTCAGTCCTTACTCGTTGCGCCTACTTCAAAGTTGTACCGAATGATACCCAGGTCAATCTTGCTTAGAATTCCGCCTTTGTCTGTAAAGCTCACAGTGCCGTCATCGCTTAGCAGTATTTCAAACTTCTGCTGATTCACGGCAGTGGGGGCCAGCAGGGCGGCCTCCACACCGCGCTTGAACCATTCGGGGGAGGTTTCCACGCAGTTGCTGACCTGACCTGCTTCCTTGCTCTTGCGCACGCGCCCGCTGTTTGCACCGTAACCCACAGCAATTACGATGGCAAGACGGTTGCCCTCTTTCACGGTGACGGGGATTTTCTCTCGGGAGAAGGTGCCTGCCCAGCAGGTGTTCAGCTCCATCATCTGGGCGCTCAGAACGATTTTCTCGCCCCAATATCCGATTTTCTCGTCCAGCTCGTCACAGTCCTTACCCATGCAGGCAATGACCGCAGGGGCACTTCCAAGCCCCAGAGCGCGATTTAGAAGCTTCGTGAAGGTCTTGCCCGCATCGGGGGCAAGCTCGAATTCCAGCCCGCTTTCCCGGTTTACATCCTCGATGACTTTACGCAGCTTGGCTTCGTCCTCAGCGGTGAGTTTCTTGTCCTGATAGGTGCGCACGGAGTGGCGCTCCCGGATTGCCTGCATTTCGTCCATTGTTGTTCCTCATTTCCTTAGAATAGAGCCAGTGTACCACAAGTGACACTCTTTTGCAAGCAGAAAACGCCCCCTTGTATTTTGGGCGCATTCTGCTATTATTGACACATGAGGGGGTGTTTTATGCAGATGGCACACAGCCGCGAGGAAGTCATTGACTATATTTGCAGCGCCTACGGTGTGGAGGCGGAGTACCCATGGCAGGATGAAAACCTGATTTTCCGCCATCGGGAGAACGGGAAATGGTTTGCAGTGATTTTGCAGGTTCGTCAGGACAGGCTGGGACTTCCGGGAGAGAAAATTGTGGATGTTCTGAATCTCAAATGCGATGCCATTCTCAGCGGTACCCTGCGCACTCAGCCGGGATTTCATCCGGCCTACCACATGAATAAGGAGAAATGGATTTCCATTCGCCTTGACGGTACAGTTCCCGTGGAAACCATAGAAAACCTCATAGCTGTCAGCTATGACCTGACCGGCTTAAAAAAGAAGAAGCTTGCGAAATAACCGCAAGCTTCTTTTGTTTGTCAAAAAACCTAAAACAGAATGTCATTGCCTTGAAAAATCAGGCTGCTACGAAGAACTTCACGATGAACAGCACGCTGATGGCATAGGTCAGCGCGGAGACTTCCTTAGCCTTGCCGCCGAAGACTTTCATGATGGTGTAGGAAATCAGACCGATGCCGATGGCGTGGCCGATGGAGCCGGACACGGGCATACCGATGAGCATCAGCCCCACGGGTACCACCTGATCCATCTCGTCAAAGTCAATCTTTTTCAGTCCCATCAGCATCAGCACACCCACATAGATGAGCGCGGCGGAGGTGGCAGCGGCGGGGATGATGGCGGCCACGGGGGCGATGAACATGCAGGCGAGGAATAGAACACCGGCAACCACCGCGGTCAGGCCGGTTCTGCCGCCGGCCTCCACGCCGGAGGCGGACTCCACGAAGGTGGTCACGGTGGAGGTGCCCGTGCAGGCGCCGGCGATGGTGCCCACAGCATCGGACAGCAATGCCTGCTTCATGCCGGGCATATTGCCCTGCTCGTCCACCATCCCCGCACGGGAGGCGGTGCCCACCAAAGTGCCGATGGTGTCGAACATATCAATGATGCAGAAGGTAATGACCAGCGTCACCACAGTGAACCAGCCGATACTGAGGAATCCTGCGAAATTAAATTTGAACAGCGTGATTTCCATTAAGTCCTTCACCGGGGGCACAAAGGAGGCAGTTGCCAGACTTGCAAAGGGATTTGTGTGCAGGAATGCGGCTTCGCCCACCCAGTAGATGACGGAGGCAATCAGCATACCGTAGAGCACGCTGCCCTTCACATTCTTTCTTGCCATCGCCACAATGGCAAAGAGACCTGCAAACATAGTTACAACGGTGAGAATCATGGTAGCGTAGCCCACGCCGCCCATATTGGCTTTCAGCACGCCGGGAGTCAGCGCACCGAAGAAGTCCCGCATGACATAGAAAGGAGTACTGAAACCGTTGCCCTCGGCGTAGATGCCCACATTGGAGCCGAGACCGATGTTCATCAGCATCATGCCGATGGCGGGGGAGATACCCAAGCGGATGCCCAGAGGGATGGAGTCCACAATCTTCTCGCGGATGTTGAAGATGGACAGCACGATGAATACGATACCTTCAATCAAAATGATAATCAGCGCAGCCTGAAAGGAGGCAACATAAGTCATGCCGGTCATGGCAACGAGGTTGCCCACGACCACGGCAAAGAAGCTGTTCAGACCCATGCCGGGAGCCAGAACAAAAGGCTTGTTGGCGAGCAGCGCCATGGTGAAGCTGCCCACTGCGGAGGCGATGCAGGTTGCCATGAATACGGCGTTCCACAGCCCCTGACCCTCCGCGCCGAATCCCGTGAGCAGATTGGGGTTCAGGGCGACAATGTAAGCCATGGTCATAAAGGTGGTCAGACCTGCAATCAGCTCGGTCTTTACATTCGTGCCGTTTTCTTTCAGTCGGAACACTTTTTCTAACATTTCTTTCTCTTCCTTCTTATTTATTTGGCGGATAAATCTACCTTGTGCCTGAGGATGGACATGGGGGGGACGGGGCAGGGGAGCTTCATGGTGAACAGCATCTGCGGTGTTCTGGGCTCGTCGATGACATTCCCATCGGTATCCGTCATTTGCCCTACCGTGAATGCCCGGGGGCGTACATCGGGTCCCACCAGCTCCAGTTCGTCCCCCGCGCGGAATTTGTTGCGTAGGGAGCATACGGCATTTCCTTCCTCGTCACAGCTTTCTACGATGGCGCAGATTTGCCATGTGCGGATATAGCGGGAGTTTTTCGTGTATTGCCCGGGGTAGCCGTAGTAGAAGCCCGTGGAGTAGATGCGATGGGAAACATGCTCCACCTCGTCGCGCCACACGGAATCAATTTCTTCTCCTCGGGCTGCGGCATCAATACCGTGACGGTATGCGCCTGCCACAATGGCGGCGTAATAGGCGGACTTTGCTCTGCCCTCAATCTTGAGGCAGTCGATACCCGCCTCGGTCAGTTCCTTCAGGTGGTCGATGGTGCACATATCCCGGGAATTTAAGATGTATGTACCCTTTTCGTCCTCGAAAACGGGAAAGTATTCCCCGGGGCGTTTTTCCTCCATCAGTGCGTACTGATAGCGGCAGGGTTGGGCGCAGGCACCACGGTTGGAGTCCCGCCCGGTCATGTAGTTGCTGAGCAGGCACCGCCCGGAGTAGCTCACGCACATGGCACCGTGGCCGAAGGTCTCGATTTCCAGCTCGGGGGAGACCTTGGCGCGAATCTCGGCAATTTCTTTCAGGGAGCATTCTCTTGCCAGCACCACACGGCTTGCACCTAAGTCATACCAGCTCTGGGCGCAGGCGTAGTTTGCGATGGACTGCTGGGTGGAGATATGCCGCTGGCAGTGAGGAGCGTATTTACCCGCCAGCGTGAACGCTCCGAGGTCTGCTAAGATGAGGGCATCCACTCCGGCATCGTCCAAGCTTTCCAGATGCTCGGGCAGGCGCGCCACCTCGTCATTTCTCGGCATGGTGTTTACCGTCACATGAACCTTGACCCCATGGTCGTGGGCAAATTTTACAGCCTTCGGCAGCTCCTCCGGGGAGAAGTTCCCCGCAAAGGAGCGCATACCGAAGCTTGTACCGGCCAAGTATACGGCATCCGCGCCGTACAGCACGGACATTTTCAGCTGCTCTGCATCACCGGCAGGGCACAGCAGTTCTATTTTCTTCATTTCATTACCCCAATCTTGCACGGAATGCATTGTGCTCTTCCAGTGTTCTGGAGAAGTGGTGCTCCCCCGTGGCGGGGTCAAGCACATAGTAATAGTAGTTGGTGTTGCTTGGATACAGGGCAGCTTTCAGACTGTTGAGACCCGGATTGGAGATGGGACCCGGGGTCAGCCCCGTGTGCTTATAGGTGTTGTAGGGGCTGTCCACCTGTAAATCCTCAGCACTCAGCGTGGTTTTGCCGTCCAGTGCATACACGATGGCCGCATCGATATTGAGGTAGGCCGGGGTGTTGCCCCAGTAGAACAGACGGTTGTAGATGACCGAGGAGATGGTGAAGCTCTCCGAGGGGGTTGCGGTCTCCTTCTCAATCATGGAAGCGATGGTTACAATTTCATGGATGCCGAAGCTGTGCTCTTTGATATAGCTCTCGCTCTTGCCGCTGTTTTTCATGGCGGATTCAATGCGGTCGCGCATGTTGTAGACCTCCATGCGCAGGTCCTCGTCAAAGCGGGTTTCAAAGTTCCCCAGCATTTTGGCAACTACATTTTCGGGCTTTTCGTTCTGGTAGAATTCGTAGGTGTCGGGGAAGAGGTAGCCTTCCAGGCAGTATTTGTGCCGCGGCATATCAGGGTTCAGGAACCAGTATTCGGGCAGTTCACCCTCCACCATATATTTTTCCATATCCTGCACGGTGCACACCTTGCTGGATTCCAGGAGGTTGAAAATCTGGCGGCAGCTGTAGCCCTCGGGAATCATGACCTTGACCACTGCTCTTGTGGAGCTGGGAGCCATGCTCTTGACGAGAGCGTGGTAGTCGTACAGTGTGTTTAAATCCCAGATACCGGGATGAATCTCGCCCTCATCCACGGCAAAGTCCGCGTAGAGCTTGAAAAGTCCGGGGTATCGGATAAGTCCTGCCTTATAGAGCTTCTGGGTAATGGTGTCTATGTCATCGTTTTCGTAGACAGTGACGGTGACGGACTTGTCCTCACGGCCAAAGGCCAGCACCTCGGCGGCTGTAATCCACAGCATCCGCCCCAGTGTTACACCGATGAGGATGACAAGTCCAATCCACACGATGGTCACTAAGATATTGGGAATCCCGTAGAAGCCCTCTCCCTTGCGCCGCTTGGGGCGACCTTTGCGAACGGGGCGGGGGGCTTGCGGATGGGGGGTATCCTCCGGCGCCGGGGCTTCCTCATAGAATTCCGGGAAAGCTTCCGTAGTCTCATAGAACCCATCGGTTTGAGAATCACCATCGGCATTTTCGTCTTCCGCGGCCGGTTTTTTGCCGCGCCCTTCGGCAATGGGGATTTCTTCATCTTCCGGCGCAGGCCGGGTTATCTCCTCGCTCTGTTCGGCTTCTTCCGGGTTTTCCCATTCGGGGAAATCATTCATGTTCTGTCCTCCACTTAGCGGATTACAATCTGCTTTTCGATTCTTTCGGCCTCGGCTTCTCCCTTGAGAGCCTTCACCAGCGCCAGACCGAAGGGCACTGCGCATCCGGCAGAGGTGCCGGTGATGAGCTTTCCGTCGGTGACAGCTGCCTTGCCGCTTTCCATGACAGCGCTGCCCATATTCTCCTCACAGCCGGGGAAGCATGTGGCGTGGTGGCCGTCCGTGATGTGCAGGTCTGCCAGCACTGTGGGGCCTGCGCAGATTGCGGCAACGAATTTGCCGTCCTGCCATGCTTTTTTCAGAGCTTCCAGTGCTTTGGGACACGCCCGGGCGCTTGCCACACCGCCGAGACCGCCGGGCAGTACAATCATTTCCAAATCCGAAAACTCGGTTTCTTCGATGGTCACATCGGGAACGAAGACAATCTTGTGGGAGCTTACCACGGTTTTTCCGTTCAAGCCCACGGTGGTCACTTCAATTCCGGCTCTTCGCATCAGGTCAATGGGGGCGACGGCCTCCGTCTCTTCAAATCCGTTTCCGAGTAAAACATAAACCATGGGTTAATCCTCCATTACTTTGCGTACATAGCTTAAAATCTCTTTGTGAATGTCCTCCATGGGGCGCATTTTTCCGTCACGGACGCATTCAATCACCGTCCAGCCGTAGTAGTCCGCGGCCAGCTTTCCCATGCGGCGGCAGGTGGCTAAGTATTCCGTGTCTGCCTCGTGGATGTCGGCGTGGGTGTTTGTGGCGGCCTCCCGGGAGCGCAGCAGCATCTCGGTGTAGCCTGTGGGCACATCCAGATAAATGGTCAGGTCGGGGCGGGGCAGACCCATGTGGTCGTATTCCAGCTCATACAGCCATTTTAAGAAAGCCTCTTTCTGTCCATCGGGCTCCTTGGATGCCTGATGCACGGCATTGGAGGTGGTGTATCGGTCGGAGATTACCAGACCGCCGTCTTCATACCATTTGCCCCACACCTTTTTATAGGAGGCGTAGCGGTCAACGGCATAGAAAGTGGAGGCGGCGTAGGCGTTCACATCGGAAGGATTGGAGCCGAACTGCCCGCCCAGGTACATCCGAATCAGTGCGGAGCTTTCCTCCTTGTACTGGGGGAATACCAGCTTTTGGAAGGGCCTGCCCATTTCCTCCAGCGCCTGCGTCAGCAGACGAAACTGGGTGGACTTGCCGGAGCCGTCCGTACCCTCAATCACAATCAGTTTACCCATTTTCAGGAATCTCCCTTCAGAGCATAATACATTACCATAAAATATAGCATATTTTCTTCCAAATGTCCACCATAGCCGGCTTGCGGAATCTTAAAATTCTTTTGTGTTTTTTCGGCGGTTGCAAAATGAGCCGCTTAATGGTAAACTAGAGAAAACTAAACATATAAGGAAAGAGAAAATGGAAGACAATATTACTTTTGAAAGTCTGGGGCTTTCGGATGCCATGCTGAAAGCTCTGGAGAAGAAGGGCTACGGCTATCCCACCAGCATTCAGGCGGAGGCCATTCCCCATTTTTTACAGTGGAAGGATGTCATTGCCAAGGCACCCACGGGTACGGGCAAGACCTTTGCTTTCGGCATTCCCATGATTGAGCACATTGATGCCGAGGACGGCAGTGTGCAGGCTTTGATTCTTGCACCCACCCGGGAGCTTGCTATCCAGATTGGGGACGAGCTGCGGGGCTTGCTCACCTATTTTCAGGGCATCCGTGTGGCGGTGCTCTATGGCGGCGCCGGCATCGGCGGCCAGATAAAGCAGCTGGAGAAGAATCCCCAGATTGTGGTTGCTACCCCCGGCCGTCTTATGGATCATTATAACCGCAAAACCATCCGCTTAGATAAGATTCAGACCGTAGTTTTGGACGAGGCGGACAGAATGCTGGACATGGGCTTTTTCAAGGATGTGACCCGCATCATCGACAAGGTGAAGAACCGCCGCAATCTGGGCTTGTTCTCCGCAACCATTTCTCAGGAGGTTATGACGGTTTCCTGGATGTATCAGCGTGATGAGGTGGAGATTACAGTGGAGCCCAAGCAGGAGGACAGACCCGACATTGACCAGTTCTGCATCACCTGTTCCCCCTTGGAGAAAGCCGCCAAAACTTTGCAGCTTGTGAAGATGCAGGGCTATGAGCGTGTGATTATTTTCTGCAATACCAAGCACATGTGCCAGCGCCTTAGTGATGATTTTCAGCGGGCGGGCATGGACTGCGACTGCCTCCACGGCGATATCCGCCAGAGTCAGCGGGAGAAGACCATGCAGCGCTTCCGTGCCGGCAAGCTGCCCATCTTGGTTGCCACCGATGTTGCTTCCCGCGGCATTGATGTGGACGATGTGGACTGCGTGATTAACTTCGATGTCCCCGAGGAAAATGAATACTATGTCCACCGCATTGGCAGAACAGGCCGTGCCAAGCGCAAGGGTGTTGCATGGAGCATCATCGGCAATTTCCCCGAGAAAGCGAAGCTCGATGAGATTGCCAAATTCTCAAATTATACCGTCAAGCCCATGGTCATGGATGAGAACGGGGTTTTGACCGAGGAAGTGGTTAAGGCACCCGTCGCTCCCAAGAAGCGTTTCCGATGAGACAGCCGGAGCTTGGTTTTCTGATGCTTTCGTCCCATCTGGGCGACAGCACTCGGGATATTCTCACCGTCAGTCAGCTTCGCAATCTCGCCATTGCCATGAAGCAGGCGGATTTTCAGGATGCCGACCGGGAAGTCCGGGAGGATGACCTTATCCGCGTGGGCTTTGATATGCTCCTTGCTCAGCGGATAGTGAAGCTATTGGATTCTCAGGAGCTTCTGGAAGCCTATTTAACGCAGGCAGATCGCTATGACTGCTATCCACTCACTTGGGCGGGGGCGAATTTCCCCGGGATTTTGCGTCAGCGTCTTCGGGAGGATGCTCCCGGGTGCATCTGGGCGCGGGGAGATGTGTCCCTCCTGGATGGGAAAATGCTTTCCTTGGTGGGTAGCCGAGATTTGCAGGAACCCAATTCCTTCTTTGCCCGGGCTTTCGGTGCACAGGCCGCCCGGCAGGGCTTTACCTTGGTTTCCGGGGATGCCCGGGGAGCAGACCGCACGGCACAGGATGCAGCCCTTTTGGCCGGGGGCAAGGTGATTTCCGTGATTGCCGATGACCTGCGGGAGCATGAGGCCACCATGCACCACCTGTACCTCAGTGAGGACGATTTTGATGCTCCCTTCCGTACCTCCCGGGCGCTGAGCCGCAATCGGCTGATTCATGCGCTGCCCGAGGCGGTGTTTGTTGCCCGGAGCAGTCTGCATACCGGCGGCACATGGAGCGGCACCTACCGCAACCTGAAAAAGCATTACAGTGATGTGTTCGTATTCGATGACGGTTCCGCGGCAGCTTCCGAGCTGTGCGATTTGGGAGCCAAGCCCTGTACAATGGATGATTTGTCGGACTTAAACTCTCTTCTTTCATCGGGGCATTGTTTATAATTTCGCCATAGATTTATGCTATGCTCAGGAAAAACGGGAGGAAGTATTATGGAAGAACAAAAGGAAATCATCGGACAGCTTAAACTTCAGGTCAAGCTCCTGACGGCAATATTGGCACTGGTGCTCCTGTGCGCCGTTGTTATCGGGATTCAGTCCGTGCGGATGTGGCATGTGCTGTCATCGGTTGATACCAAAGCGGTGTCGAGCGCGGTCACGAGCCTTGAGAAGACTGCATCCGAACTGGAAAAACTGGACATTCAGGCTATGAACGACGGCGTGCGGGCATTTTCCGGTATGGCTGAGCGGATGGGGAATTTGGATGTGGAGTCCCTGAACGAGAGCCTGCAGGCCATGGCAACAGCGGTTGAAAACCTGCAAAAGCTGGATGCCGAGCACCTGAACGGACTCATAGAGTCCCTGCAAAAAACGGCGGGTACTTTCGATCGCTTCACCGGTTTATTCTCCAAGTAAATAACAAATCCCTCACATTTGTGAGGGATTTTTCATGCGGTTAAAGGATTTTTTCGCTCGCTTTGCTCGCAGGACACAGGCGACAGCTATCAGGCATCAGTGGCAGTAAAATCGGCGCGTACTCCTAAATCTTACGCACCAAAACGGATGCCTGACGGCTGAATTTACCACTCCGGGTGCCAATCTTTTTTGAGAGGCAGTGTACCGAATATTTCATGGGTTATGGCCTTGTATTCGTGTACATCCGTTGTTTTGCGCAGGCGTTTTCCGAGCTTTTCCGCATTTTCAAAATGGGGAAGCAGATACTGCCAGTTTTCTTTCAGACGGAACATGGCATTGCGGGCGCTGCCGAAGCTCTCTGTATAGCCCTCCAGCAGCTCATCAAAGAAGTCCTGCAAAGCATCCACATTCGTTCCCTCCGGGGTCAGAAAGCCCGGGTCACCGATGAGTCGTCTTCCAACCATGACGGACTGTACCGCAGGGTATTCTTTCTCCACTGCGTTCAGTTCCTCTCGGGTGGTGACATTGCCGTTATAGCACAAAGGATTGCGGCTTTGTGCTACCGCGTAGTCGAAGACGGCGGTGTCAACGGTTCCCTTATAGAATGCACTTCGCACGCGCGGATGCACGGTCAGTTCCTTGATGGGGTAGCGGTTGTATACGGCCAGAATTTTCTCAAATTCCTCAGGCGTTTCCATGCCCAGCCGGGTCTTCACGGAGACGGGGAGGGTACTCCTGCGGAAAATTTCACCCAGCAGGGCATCCAGCGCATCGATATCTTTCAGAAGGCCCGCACCTTTTCCTTTGGCAACCACCGTTCCGGAGGGGCACCCGGCGTTCAGGTTGATTTCACGGTAGCCTAAATCCCTGCATACATTTGCGGCCCACAGGAAGTCCTCGGCATTCTTGGTCATCACCTGAGGAACTGCGCAAAAGGGCACACTGTCCGCTTTCGGCAACTCTCTTGCCTCCCTCGGGGTCAGATTCCTGTGCTCCGTGGGGGAGAAGAAAGGCATGAAATACACATCTACACCGCCAAAATACTTGTGGTGCAGTTTCCGGTAGACGCTGTCCGTCAGTCCCTCCATGGGTGCGAAATAGTAGTTCATATCTTTATTACCTTCAAAAGGCTGTTAAGGGTTTCCTTAACAGCCTTGCTTTTAGATTTCCATAATGATGGGCAGAATCATGGGATTGCGCTTGGTGGTCTTATACAGGAATCCGCTGACATCATTTTTGATGGCGGCCTTCACGGCGCTCCAATCCCGCACATGCTTGCGCTGGCAGCGCTCGATGGCATCCAGTGCCACATCCCGCAGCTCATTCATCAGCTCATCGGATTCTTTCACATAGATGAAACCGCGGCTGATAATGTCTGGACCGGTGATAATGCTGCCATCCTGGGCGGACAGGTTTGCGCACACGACCACCATGCCGTCCTGTGCCAGATGCTTGCGGTCACGCAGAACCACGCTGCCCACATCGCCCACGCCGGTTCCGTCTACAAATACCTTGCCGGCGGTGACGGAGCCTGCAATCTTGCAGCTGCGTGCGCTGAGCTCAAACACGGTGCCCAGCTCCCCGGTGTGAATGTTGCGGGGGTTCATGCCCATGGTCTGAGCCAGTCTTGCGTGGAGCTGTAAATGTCGTCTCTCGCCGTGGACGGGCAGGAAGAATTTGGGCTTCAGCAGACCATGGATGATTTTCAGCTCCTCCTGACAGGCGTGTCCGGATACATGCAGACCCTCGCTCTTTTCGTACACCACATCAGCTCCCTTGCGGTACAGCTCATTGATAATGCGCGAAACCGCTTTTTCGTTTCCGGGGATGGCGGAGGCGGAGATGATGATACGGTCACCGGAGGTAATGTCTACCTGCTTGTGGGTGGAGAATGCCATGCGGTACAGGGCGGACATATTCTCGCCCTGAGAGCCGGTGGAGACAATGACAATTTTGTTCTTGGGCAGGCTCTTAATGGCGGAGATGTCCACGATGGTGCCGTCCTTGACCTTGAGGTAACCCAGTTCCTGTGCCACCTTCAGCATGTTTTCCATGCTCCGCCCGGTGACAGCGACCTTGCGCCCGTAGCGCTGTGCGGTGGCAATCACGGACTGAATGCGGTACATATTGGAAGCAAAGGTAGTCACGATGATTCTCTGGTCGCAGTTTTTGAACTGACGGTCAAGACTCTCGGCTACCACATTTTCGCTGGGGGTATAGCCTGCACGCTCCACATTGGTAGAGTCGGCCAGCAGTGCCAGCACGCCTTCACTTCCCAGCTGACCCAGCCTTGCCAGGTCAATCATGCCGTCGGCGCCGGTGGGGTCAATCTTGAAGTCACCGGTCATGACCACGGTACCCACGGGGGTGTGGATGGCAAAGGCCACGGCATCAGCGATGGAGTGGTTCACATGGATGAATTCCACGGTGAAGCATCCGGCCTTTACCACATCACCGGGCTTGTGGGTGACAAGCTTAACCTTGTCAGCCAGCTCGTGCTCCTCAAGCTTGAGTTTAATCAGACCATTGGTCATGGCAGTTCCGTGGATGGGGCAGCGCACCTGCTTCATGCAGTAGGGGATGGAACCGATGTGGTCCTCGTGACCGTGGGTGATGAACATACCGCGCAGCTTCTTCTGGTTGGCAACGAGATAGGTAAAGTCGGGAATCACCAAGTCCACGCCGTACATTTCCTCATCGGGAAAGCCTACGCCGCAGTCCACTACAATCATGTCTTTTCCGTATTCCAGAACGGTAATGTTCTTGCCGATTTCGTCTAAGCCGCCTAAGGGGATAATTTTCAATTTTTCAGCCAATTTGGGGTAAAACTCCTTTCAAAAGTTCGTATGTAAATAAAATTGAACATAAAACGCAGGCGACCGTCCGTGAAAAATCCGACCCTGAATCGCCGTTTTCTCCACAAAGCGCCCGCATTCGTATTATTCGCATCCTCGGATGCGTAAATATTTGTCTTTTTCTTTGCAGGGTCTGCCCACCCGTGCACACTGCGGCGTATTATAGCATACTTTTTTTCAAAAGTACACATTTATTTTCGTAAAACTTTTTTGAACAAAATCGCAGAAAAATAAACTTGAAAGCAGTATTTTCGGGATGTAAAATAGAATTATCAAAAATTTGGAGGGCTATGCAATGTTTGATTGGCTTGATAGCGTATACTCCGACGGAAGTCCTTTTTTTGTCTCCAATCCCGCACCAAGCTTCGGGGAAACAGTGCGTATTCGCCTACGGATGGAAGAAAATGCCCCGGTCAACGCGGTGATTCTGCGCTCCATCCCCAATGGCGGCGAGCTCCATGTGCCCATGCACATCTCGCAGACGAAGAAGGGGCTTACCTATTGGGAAGCGGAACTTCCCATGCTGGAAAAGCGGATGCAGTATTCGTTTTATATTGCCTGTGACGATGCCATTTACTATTATACCCAGAAAGGCATCTCAACTTTCATCCCCGACCACAGTGCCGACTTTGTCCTGCTGTGCGATTACGAAGCCCCTGCATGGGTGCGCGATGCCGTTTTCTATCAGATTTTCCCGGAGCGGTTTTGCAATGGTGAACCTGCCAACGATGTCTGTGACGGCGAGATTACCCAAGACGGCTTTGCCTCCATCCACATGAACTGGGACGATATCCCGCCGGACTATGCACACGGCCACTGCCTGGATTTTTTCGGCGGCGATTTGCAGGGTATTGAAAGTAAAATCCCATATTTCAAACGCCTTGGCATCACAGCGTTGTACCTAAACCCCATTTTCTATGCCCCCTCCGTCCATAAGTATGATTGCCTGGATTACTTCCATGTGGATCCCCACTTCGGCGGGGATGCGGCGCTGGCGAGCCTGAGCAGAGCTCTCCATGAGAACGGCATCCGTCTGATTCTGGATATCTCCATCAATCACACAGGCACCGACCATGTCTGGTTTAATCGGGACGGTAAATTTTTTTCCAAGGATACCGGCGCTTACAATAACCCGGATTCTACGGAGCGGGGCTTCTATTTCTTCGGCGAGGATAACAGCTACCACGGCTGGTGGAATCTGCCGAGTATGCCCACGCTGAACTATACCTCCGATGCCCTGCGGGAACGGGTCTATCGCGCACAGGATTCCGTGCTTAAAAAGTGGCTGAAGGAGCCTTACTCCATTGATGGCTGGCGTTTTGATGTGGCGGATGTGTTTGGCCGCAACGGCCTTGTCCAGCTCTCCCACGAGCTTTGGCCGGAGATTCGCAAATCCATCAAGGAGGAAAAAAACGATGCCTATATTCTTGCAGAGGACTGGGGTGACTGCGCCCAGTATATGCAGGGGCATGACTGGGATTCTCCCATGAATTACTACGGCTGCGCCCGTGTCATTCGCTCCTTCCTTGGCGAGAGTGACCTCTTTATGCGCCGTGACCCGGAACTTATGAAGGTAAAGTGTAATATGCGTGCCGAGGATGTCAAGGCCAGAGTTTACCAGCATCTTGCCCGGATGCCCTATGCTCTGTGGGGCAATCAGTTTAATCTCTTTGACAGCCACGATGTGCCCCGCCTGCATAATAACCCGGAGCTTACCGCCGCCGATATCCGTGCCGCCGTGCTGTATCAGTATACTTTGCCCGGTGCACCGTCTGTGTACTATGGCGATGAGGTGGACATTGACGGCTTTTACGGAACCAACGAGGGCTGCCGCTATCCCATGCCCTGGGACAGGGACTTTGAAAATAGCGAAACCTTCCGTTTCTATCAGCGCATGAATGCAATTCGCAGTGAATATACCTGCCTGCGCCGTGGCGGTTTTTCCTTCCTGTATGCCCGCGGTGATATGTTTGCCATGGCTCGTTTTACCCCGGACGAGGCAGTGGTCACCGTCATTTCCAAGAGCAGCAGGAAAGAGAAGCTTTCACTTCCTTTGCATTTTATCGGAGCAGAAATCCCCGATACGGAGCTTACCGGCCGCGGCCTCATCTGGCAGCCGTGCACCGAGGGGGTGGAGCTTCTATTGCAGCCCCACGACAGCCTGATTTTCTCCTGCCGTATGCGCGGGGACTGATATCCCTTTCTTGCATTGCAGGCCTTTTTATGATATCATAAATCATTATCTGAAGCATGGAGGCTCCTATGGACAGTGAAAAGTTGAAATCGCAGATTGGAAGCAATATCGCCATGCTTCGTAAACAGCAGGGCTTGACCCAGGCAGAGCTGGCAGAGCGGCTGAATTATTCGGATAAAGCCATTTCCAAATGGGAGCGTGGCGAGTCCATCCCCGATGTGCTGACCCTGATGGTGCTGGCAGAGCAGTTTGATACGGATGTAAATACCCTTTTGGCTGACCCCAACGCCCTGCCCGAGAATCCCACCAATTTGGAGAAGGCCATGGTGCAGGTCTCCGAGAAAGCTCTGCGACGCAAGCCCAATAAGAACATTATTCTGGCTCTGTCCACCACCTTGGTGTGGTTTGTGGCGCTTTTATTCTTTGTGGTGATTTCCAGCTTCGGAATTCCCTATAGCTGGGTGTCGTTTTACTATGCCGTACCGGTTACCGCCATCGTTTTGCTGAGCCTTCGCTCTGCATGGCGTGATTTTCGGTGGAATAAAGCCCTTATTTCAGCCATTGTCTGGGGCAGCCTTATGAGCATTCATGTGTCGCTGCTGGTCTTCCTCGGTCATAATGCTTGGAAGGTTTTCCTTCTCGGCGTTCCGGGGCAGATTGCCATATTCCTGTGGTTCCGCCTGTTTCATAAGTCCGGGGAGGTCAAGACCGATGGTGAATAAACAGGAGCTTCGCAAGGCTGTCCGTGCACGCAAGCGCACCATGACAGAGGAAGAGATTGTTGCGCGAAGTGAGAAGCTTTCCGAGCTGTTTTATGAAACCGATGCCTACCGCAATGCGGCGACCCTCTATGGCTACATGCCTTATAATCAGGAGGTTCGCACAGTTCCCATGATGGCGCGGGCCCTTCGTGACGGCAAGCGTGTGGCGGTGCCCAAGGTTTATGGAGACGAGATGAAGTTCATCTACATCACGGATTTTGACGGCATGGCAAAAAGTGAATTCGGCATCCCGGAGCCCATTGCGGATGCCCCCATTGCCGATGATGAGACGGCGCTTGTGCTGATGCCGGGTCTTCTGTTTGACCCCGATGGACATCGCATCGGCTACGGCGGCGGCTTCTATGATAAGTTTTTGCAGGCAGAGCCAAACCATCCCACAGTGGCACTGTGCTATGAATTTCAGGTGCTTTCCCATCTGGAAACAGAATCCCATGATATTCCCGTAGATTTGGTTCTGTGGGCATAAGGAGAAGAAGATGCAGGTTTTTTTTGTTTTATTTGTGGCGGCTTTGGTTTTTTTCCTTTGCCGGGGGGTGGACAGAGCATTCCAGAGAATTTTTCGCAGTAAGGCCGAGCACCTTTCGGGGCTTGCCGTCCGCGTCAGCAAGCGTTACGGCCTGTTCGGTGTCATCCTGACTGCCATCGGCGTTGCAGCCCCCTTTACTGTTGGTACTCAGGGGAAGATTATGCTTTACGGCGGCATTGCCGTGGCGATTATGGGCATTGCCATGATTGTTTATTACCTGAGCTCCGGCATTTTCTATAACGATGATTCTTTCCGTGTCTGCGCATTCGGAAAACGGGACTCCGTTTACCGCTATAATCAGATTGCATCTCAGCGCCTTTATGTCCTCACCGGCGGCAGCCTCATTGTGGAGCTTTCCATGACGGATGGCTCTGCTGTCAGCGTAGCCACCACCATGGATGGTGCCGAGGCGTTTCTGGATGCCGCTTTTGCCCATTGGTGCCGTCAGCGCGGTGTCAATCCTGCCGAGTGCATCTTCCACGATAAGGAAAAGAGCTGGTGGTTTCCCCACGAGGAGGATGTGTAATGCATATTCCGTCCTGCAATACCACCGATATGGAGGTTCTGTCCTTCCGTCAGGCGCTTGCGTCTTCCAATACACCAAGTGAAGAATACGATATCTCCAAGTGGATATACGCCCCGGCGTTTTACTCCGAGTATCGTTACATATTGGGCACTCGTGGGAGCAAACCTCTCATCTGCATCGGCATCAACCCCTCCACGGCAAAGCCTGACGATTTGGATAATACCCTTAAGTCCGTTCAGCGCATTGCCCTCGGCAATGGTTTCGACAGCTTCATCATGTTCAATGTCTATGCCCAGCGGGCGACCAAGCCCGATGCCATGGAAAAGCAGTGCAATTTGGCTCTGCATCGTGAAAATCTGGAAGCTTTCCGCTATGTTCTGTCACTTTCCGAGAAGCCTGCCGTCTGGGCGGCGTGGGGTTCCATCATCGAAAAGCGGGATTATCTGCCTGCCTGCCTTACGGATATGCTGGATGCCGGAAACGAGTACGGAGCCAGCTGGTTCTGCGCAGGGCCTATCAGTGTCAAGGGGCATCCGCACCACCCGCTGTACCTGCGCAAGGAAGAGAAATTGAAGCCCTTTGATGTGGCGGCCTATTTATCCTTACTGGAGGGAAGAAAATGAAATTGCTGATAGCGTCCGACCTGCACGGTTCTGCCTACTGGGTGAAGAAACTCATGGACTTTGCCGAGCAGGAAAATCCAGATAAGCTGGTCTTACTTGGCGATCTTCTCTACCATGGCCCCCGCAATGACCTGCCCGCAGGTTACGCACCGAAAGAGGTCATCCCCATGCTTTCGGCATGGCGGGATAAGATTATTGCTGTGCGCGGCAACTGTGATGCTGAGGTGGATCAGATGGTTCTGCCTTTCCCTTGTATGGCGGACTTTTCCCAACTTCTTGTGGACGGCAAGACCTTTTATCTGACCCACGGTCACCACGAAAGCCCTGAGCATCTCCCGCTTTTACCCGAGGGCAGCATCTTCCTGTCCGGCCATACCCATGTGAAGATTGACAAGGTGGTAAACGGTGTGCGCTGCATAAACCCCGGCAGCGTGTCCATTCCCAAGGATGGAAGCCACAGCTGTATGGTTTATGCGGACGGCACTTTCATCGTGAAAATTTTTGAGGAGTGAGTGCGTGGATTCGACACAATGTGAAACCTGCTGGTATTATGATTATGACGAAGAATTCGACGAATTCTACTGCATGATGGATTTGGACGAAGATGATGTCTATCGTATTACCACTTCTCCTTCCGGGCAGTGTCCCTACTATCGTCAGGGGGACGATTACACTCTGGCAAGGAGACAATAGAGATGAAGTACCTCTTTCCGCTGCTGATTATCCTGCTGCTCACCGGCTGTGCCGGAGCGCAGGAGCCAATCGCCGACAGTTCCCCGGATGGCTTATGTGCCATCCATCCGCTTGGGGGCGGTGTGGCGGCAGTGCGGGAGGAGGCGGACGGGATTTCCGTCACCGTTTTGAATGCGGATTTAACCCCCTCACAAGCCGTGCTTTGTGAGGGGGCTTCCTTTTCGGACTGCGAGATTACGCCGCAGGAGGATTTTCTCTGGATTGCAGATATCTCCCAAGGCGTGGGGTGGCAGATATTCGAGGATTCGCAGGTTTCCGTGGTCGCCCTGCCACCGGGTTACCGCCGTGGCATCCGGCAGGGAAGTACCCTTTATTACACCACGGATGATGCCGTTCGGGCGTTGGAGGACGGAATGGTTCGCCTGATAAAGCAGATGCCCTGCAAAGATGTGTCTTTGTTTTTGTGGTCGGATTCCGAGCTGGCGCTAAGCACCTTATCGGAAACCACCATCATTTCCAATGAAAACGGCATGGAGCTTGACCGATTCCCGGGGCGCTTAAAGTCCTGTGTGGGAAATACGGCAATTTTTCAGGATGGGGCAGGGCAGTGCTTTCTGATGCGGGGCGAAGCCGCGGCGATTCTCACTGCACTCCCGGGGAAAGCTTTGTCATCTACCGAAAGCGGCCTTGTTCTGATACAAGAGGAAGCAAATCTTTCCATTGCAGATGTGCAATCCGGCAGTTTATATTTATGTACGGAAATGCAGACGGATTTGCGCGGTGCAGTTTTGCTTCCTGAGCATGTCGTCCTTCTGGATG
>JAZRVX010000262.1:0-44518 GCA_045599455.1 Faecousia sp.
AAGAGGTTTACGATATGAAGTCTTCCTTCGGGAGAAGTTTTTCCAGCGCCGCATTCATTCTGCTGCTGGCGCTGACCATACTGGGTGCATCCTTTCAGATTCTGGTCAAGAACTATCTGACGGACACCATGTACAACACCCTGCTTTCCGATGCCCGGATTCTTTCCAACCTTGCCTCCTCCTATTCCATTGACGGAAGCTTGTCCAGTCAGGAATTCCGGCTGAACCTGAATGTAGTGGGACAGATTTCCGGCTCCGATTCCCTGATTGTGGATATTGGCGGCAAAGTGGTCATGTGCTCCGATGTGGCATCGGGCTGCGCCCACTGCGGCCTGCAGTTAAACGCCGACTATATCCGCAAGGTTATCTCTCAGGGGCAGGACAAGGGCGAGGGTATGCTGCGAGGCATGTATGACGAGACCCGCTATGTGGTCAGTGTACCCATCATGGACGCGGAAAGCGGCGAGGCTAAGGGTATTGTCATCGTGTCCACCCCCACCGCCACCACGGCATCGGTCTTGAACCGTATCTCCAATATCTTCCTGACTGTGGCCGCCTGCGTGGTGCTGCTGTCGGTGCTGGCGGTCTCCGCCTTCGCCCGGCGGGAGAGCAAGCCCCTGCGGGACATGGCCAAGGTTGCCAATGCCTTCGGCCACGGCAATCTGGAGGCTCGGGTCAAGGTGGATGACGATTGCAGCGAGGAAATGGAGGAGCTGGCGCTGGCCTTTAACAATATGGCCTCCTCCCTGCAAAAGAGCGAGTATCAGCGTCAGGAGTTCGTTGCCAATGTCTCCCACGAGCTGAAAACCCCCATGACCGTTATATCCGGCTATATCGACGGAATCTTAGACGGCACCATCCCCGATAAGAACCGGGAATACTACCTGCAAATCGTCTCCGACGAGACCAAGCGCTTAAGCCGACTGGTGCGCAGTATGCTGGATATCTCCCGGCTGCAGAGCGAGGGCGGCATCCCCGAGGAGAAGAAGATGCACTTCGACTTGGAGGAGTGCGCCGGTCAGGCACTGCTGACCTTCGAGAAGAAAATCAACGACAAGCACATCAATGTCCTTGTGGATATGCCCGACCACCCGGTGAACACCATCGCCAATCAGGACGGTATTACACAGGTTATCTATAATCTATTGGATAACGCCGTGAAATTCTGCCCCGAGGGCGGCGATCTGGGTCTGACCATCAAGGAAAGCGGCGACAAGGCCTATGTCTCCGTATCCAACGAGGGCGAGACCATCCCCCCCGACGAGCTGCCGCTGGTCTTTGACCGCTTCCACAAGCTGGATAAGTCCAGAAGCCTCAACCGGGACGGCTGGGGTCTGGGGCTGTACATCGTGAAAACCATCGTGTGCTCCCATGGCGAGAATATCAGCGTCAGCAGCCGGGACGGACGAACCGCTTTCACCTTCTCCATGCCTTTAGTTCCTTAAAAAGAGGTAGATTATGGACGATTTCTCCTATAGAGACGGATATGACGAGGGTGTCTACGGGACGGGTCCTCTGCGCCAGCGCAAGAGCAACACCATGCTTGTTGCCGTTCTGCTGGTGATTGTGATTTTCCTGTGCGGTGTGGTATCCATTTTGAGTATTCTGAATATTCGGCTTTTTCAGGCACTGAACCGCCACAACGAGCAGGAGGCAATTATCTCCGTTGCCGACACTGCGCCCACTGCCCCCGATGAAACGGTGCAGGAGGATTCCCCCGAGAAATTCCCCGCACTCCCCGCCGACCCCCCTGCCGAGGAAGGCTCCGCCGAAACGGAGGAGCTGCCCCTGCAGGAAATTTACAGCCGCAATATCCCCGCCGTGGTGTCCGTCATCACGAAGACCCACGGTGCCTCCGCCACCGGCTCCGGCGTTATCATTTCCTCCGACGGCTATATCGTCACCAACCACCATGTGGTGGAGGATGCCGCCGCCATCATCGTGAAGCTCAGCGATGACCGAGAAATGGAAGCCGCCCTCATCGGGCAGGATGAGGTGTGCGACTTAGCCGTGCTGCAAATTGAAGCAGAGGGACTAACCGCCGCCCGCTTCGGTGACTCCGACCGCCTGCGGGTGGGCGACAGTGTGGTTGCCATCGGCGACCCTCTGGGTGAGAATTTCCGGGGCACCATGACCAACGGCATTATCTCCGCCATCAATCGGGATGTAGCCTTAGGCGGCATGAAGCTGAACCTGATTCAGACCAACGCCGCCCTGAACTCCGGCAATTCCGGCGGCCCTCTCATTGACAGCCACGGTCAAGTGGTGGGCATCAACACCATGAAAATCGGCACCTTTGCCGATATGGCCGGCGTGGAGGGCATCGGCTTTGCCCTGCCCAGCAAGCTTGTGAAGGATGTGGCCGGGCAACTCATCACCCAGGGCTTCGTATCCGGGCGGCCTACGCTGGGTCTGGAGGTGGAGACCCTCTCCAAATTCTATCAGCACTATTTCCACATGCCCGCAGGTCTGTATATCACCCGCATTGACCCCGACGGCCCCTGCGCCGAGCTGGGACTTGCACAGGGCGACGTGCTCCTGAAGCTCAATGGTGAGCCGGTCTATACCCCGGCAGATTTACACAGCTTCCTATATGACCACGAGATCGGAGATTCCATCGTTTTGGAAATCTTCCGCGAAGGACAAATCGGCACTGCCACCGCAATTCTGGCAGAAAAAACCAACTAAGAAGGCGATTTTTTTGCAACCCATCTATTCCACCCGATTTGAAATCACCGACAATACCGTGGATCGCTACGGCAGACTGAAACCCTCCCAAATTCTCTACTTCGCGCAGGAAATGGGCGGTCAGCACTGCGTGCAGCTTTCCTTAGACTATGAAACCCTTGCCAAGAAACGGCTTTTCTGGGCGGTTGTCCGTCACCGCGTGCAGATTGCGCGGCTTCCCATGCGGGGTGAGACCATCCGCGTGGAGACATGGCCCCTGCCTGCCACCCGCACCGCTTACCCCAGAAGTGTCATTGCCTATGACGAAGCGGGAAACGAGTGCTTCCGGGCAATTACATTGTGGGTGCTCATGGATATGGACAGCCGCAATATGATTCTGCCCGGCAAGAGCGGTATCAGCGTGGAGGGCACGCTCCGCGGCAATGAGCTCACCGTGCCCGGCGGACTTATCTGCAAGGATTTGGAAAATGAAGCCCTCCGCACCGTTGCCTACTCCGATTTGGATCGCAACGGACACATGAACAACACCCGCTGCATGGACTGGCTGGAGGATTTGTTCCCCTCGGAATTCCACGCAGAGCACCCCATTCGGGAATTCACGGTCTGTTATCTGGCCGAAGCCCGGGAGGGACAATCACTTCACCAGAGCTACGGGTATGTGGATGATTCCTGCATCCAGCTGGACACCAAAACCGGGGAGGATAACCACAGAGTTTTCTCCGTCAGAGCGCTGTATGATTAAAGATTCAGCCGTCAGGCCTCAGGCTTCAGGCATCAGTTTTTATGCGTAATATTTAGGAGTACGCGCTGATTTTACTGCCACTGTTGCCTGATACCTGCGAACGAAGTAAGCGAAAGCTTCCCTTATCTCCATTCCCACCATGCAAAAATCGCACCGCCGAAAAAATTCGGCGGTGCGATTTTGTTATTTCTCATTCTTTTTCTTGCATCTGCGGCACTTGATTCTGAACAGAATCCTGCAAACAATCATCATTGCAAGTCCACCCGCCAAAATACCGGTCTTGAAAATCTTCTCCTCCCGGTGGCGGCGCATCTCGACAGCCTTGGCTATAATGCCTTTCTTTACATCAAACATCATGAATATCCTCTCTTTCTGTTTTTCATATACGGACGAATCGCCATACGGTGTATACCGATTTTCTGTGGCATAATAAGTGTTCTGTAAACCTTTTTCAGGAAGCGTGAAAATGGTAAACGGCTTTAAAATGGTACCGCGTTCAAAAAATACCTGCATTATCTCGCATTTTTCACAACTTCCCTGTGGAAAAGTCTGTGGATAATGTGGATAACTGTGGTTTACATTTTTACAAAATTATGAACATCACACATTTATGTCAACTTTTGGTACCACCGCGGTTTTTTGCATACCATGCATATTTTCCTATTGGTTTTATTATAGCGCATCTGCACCCGCGAGGCAATGGGGCGAAACTATACACTTTCATTCCTTTGCCCAAAAAATCCGTTTTTGAAGCAAAAGCTGCATCATTTTGACGGTGCTTGCATTTACCTCCGCGCCCATGTATAATAAAAATGCGGAGGATTGCCTGTATGTACGCTCTCATAATCGGTAATTTCATATCCCTGATTGCCGCTGTCTTCACCGCCATGAGCAGCTGGAGCAAGGAAAAGGAGCGCATCTACACCTATCAGGTGTGGCAATGTTTGCTGCTCGCCCTCGGTTCCGTGTTCTTTACTTCCTATGCGGGCATCGTGACGCTGCTGGTATGCGCGTGGCGAAACTATCTGGCGTCAAAGGACAGGCTTACAAAGAAGTGGATATTCTTCTGCATCGGGATGATTGCAGTATTCGGATTGGCAGTCAATAACCGCGGCGTAATCGGGCTTCTGGTGGTTGCAACCAATGTTATCTATTCTCTCGGCGTATACTATGCGAAGTCTGAAAAGGCCATCAAGTACAACATGATTCTCAATCTCACCTTGTGGATTGTCTACGAGGTTTTCATCATCGACATTCCCTCCGCCATTGCCGATGCCGTGGGACTCATCACCGCGGTTTTATCCCTGTTCCGCCCTGATAAAAAACAAAAGGAGACCCCGCTATGAAAGAAATTCCCGTACAGGACTTAATGCTCAACCCCATGGAGAAAATTGCAAAGCAGTGGATGCTGATTACCGCCGGGACGGAAGTCAGCGGCTACAACACCATGACGGCCAGCTGGGGGCACATGGGCTCCATCTGGGGGCACGGCGGCGGACTGCCCACGGTGTGCATCTATGTCCGACCCCAGCGCTATACCAAGGAATTTGTGGACAGAGAAGAATACTTCACCCTGAGCTTCTTCCCCGCCGAATACAAAAAGGCACTGGGCTACTTAGGCTGCCACTCGGGACGGGACGAAGATAAGGTAAGCATTGCCGGTCTGAGCCCTGTCTACGGTGAGAACTTCACCACCTTTGCGCAAAGTGAGCTCACCCTTGTCTGCCGCAAGCTCTTCCGCTGCCCCCTGAAAGAAGAATACTTTCTGGACAAAGCTGTCTTGGAGGACTGCTACCCCGCGCGGGATTTCCACGATATGTACATCGGGGAGATTGTAAAAGTCCTTGTGCCGGGCTAACCGTCTGAGACGGTTGTGTATCTTTCTACCGCAGCATGCAGTAATGACCCGCTTTTTCGCGTTGATAAAACAATAAAATCCTTTTTTAATTTGTTTGGAGCTGAAAATGAAAAATAAAAATCAATTATATTGGGTGGTTTCCATCTCTATTCTGGCAGCAGGAATTCTCCTGATGGCGTTTCTGATATTCG
Organism: Faecousia sp.; assembly: GCA_045599455.1. Lineage (GTDB taxonomy): Bacteria > Bacillota > Clostridia > Oscillospirales > Oscillospiraceae > Faecousia. The sequence goes on from JAZRVX010000262.1 coordinate 5,480, forward strand.
AAAACAACTTGGCTGAAATTCCGGGGCCGCTGTATCACAGACCGAAACTCATAGCATTGTTGAAGACGGTGGGCAGCTTTATCCTCTTAGGCGGCTGTTTTTGGCAGAGTAAACGGCTTTTCGGAGAAAACACCAGCCGAATAAGAATGTCTCTCGTCATTTTCGTATTCATTGTTAACTGCATTCTGACAGCGATTCTGTTGGTCGGAATCATTGATGACCAGACCATCGGTTTTTTCTATCACAGGCCGGTCCTTTCTGCCGCTGCAAGAGTCGGTGTGTTTCTTTTCATTCTGACCGGCCCCTTAGTTTTCGGTAAATATATTGGGAAATTTATACTGTGGATATATTCCGGTATCGCCGTTGCAATCATATTTTCTGCTTTTGTATTTGTACTTTATCCAAAGCAAGGTGTGTATACCGATGTTAACCACACAAAATCCAATGTTTTCGAAAACAAAAAGATATTGATGATTGTCCCCCATCAGGACGATGATGTGAATCTGATGGGCGGTGTAATCGAGCAGTTTATATCCTGCGGAAGTGAAGTGTATGTAGCCTTTTCCACCAACGGAGACTTTGGCGGAATCGGCCAGATCAGACTTCAGGAAGCCATCCGCTGCTTGAATCTGGTTGGTGTACCGGAGAATCATGTGTTTTTCCTCGGCTATGGCGATTTATGGGGGGATTCCTCCGTTCACATTTACAATATGCCGGAAAATCAACCCATGCACTCCACTGCCGGATACACCGCCACCTATGGACTGCCGAATCATCCTGCTTTCCATGACGGAAACCTCTACACCTTTGGAAATTTTCTGTCAGATATGAAGGATTTGATTTTACAGTGCAAACCGGAATATATTTTCTGCGTGGACTATGACAGCCATGCAGATCACAAAGCCACCTCCCTGACCGCAGAAAAGGCCATCGGCCGGATTTTGCAGGAAAATCCGGACTACCGTCCCATTGTTCTAAAGGGCTTCTGCTACTCCACTGCGTGGACTGCACTCCATGATTTTTATGCTGTAAATATAAAGTCCACACAGCCGACCGGCGGTGATCTTATGAAAGAAGTAAACTTCTACCGGTGGGATCAGCGGCTGCGTCTGCCTGTGGATGCACAGGGACTCAGCAGATCCATATTCACAACCTCCGTGTATTCACAGTTCTATCACTACAAATCTCAAAACGCGCTAAGTAAGGCTACCATGGTTTGCAACGGAGACAAAGTATTCTGGCAGCGCAGTACAGAATCTCTGACCTATCAGGCCCATGTTGCTGCAACTTCCGGTAATGCAGCCGTTGTAAATGATTTTATGCTTCACGACACAGCAGATTTACATAAGCCAAAGGACGCCTTCGGTATCTGGATTCCGGAAGAAACGGATTCTGTGAAACAGATTACCATGCAGCTTCCGGAAAAATCGGATATTGCCTGGGTATACCTGTACGACAATCCCTCTTTGGAAGACAATATTGAAGCTGCCACGATTATCTTAGATGACGGAAAGCGTATTTCCACCGGAAAACTGGATGCTTCCGGCTCTGCAACGAAAATCCGGATTGATGCTTCCAATGTCCAAAGCATAACCCTGGAAATCAATCAGTTCTCCGGCACCTATGCCGGTATTTCGGAGATTGAGCTTTACGAGCGCGAGCCTGCTCCTGCCTTTAATTTTATAAAGCTGATGGATAATCAGGAAGATTTTGTATATGACTACTTCATGCCCGGCGATTCCATGGAGCTGCAATTATATCTGTGCGGCGCTGCACCGAAGCTTCTGCCGGAAAACTACATTCTGCAGGTGGATAATGACAGATGCCGTGCAAATATTGAAGACGGACACATTCAGGTTTTCTGTCCGCGCGGTCAGCAGTGTATTTTGTCTGTTTCCAGCGCAAATGGTATGTATCAGGATACTGTACTTTTGCATAATCAATTCAATTTCATCTCCGCTGCACAGACGATTGAGAATACCTTCGTTGGACTGCTGCTAGAAAATGGTCTCATTTATAAAATAAATGCATTATTTCCGCATTTGTTTTCCCGCTGATGAAATGGCATAAAAAAGGGCGTATGTACTATTCGTACATACGCCCATATTTTTTTAATGTTACTTGCCGTTGCCGGAAGAACGCAGGGTGACATCGTGGTAGCCGCCCTCGACGATGGAGACGGAGGAAACCAGGGTCAGCTTGGCATCGCGCTGCAGGTCGGGAATATTAGTCACGCCCACATTGCACATGGTGGACTTGACCTTATAGAGGGATGCCTCCACATTGTCATGCAGGGGGCCTGCGTAGGTGACATAGGAGTCAACGCCTTCCTCGAAGCTCAGCTTGGTGGAGCCGCCCAAATCATAGCGCTGCCAGTTGCGGGCACGGTTACTGCCTTCGCCCCAGTACTCCTTCACATAAGCGCCGTTGACCATAATCTTAGGCGTGGGGGACTCATCGAAGCGGGCGAAGTAACGACCCAGCATCAGGAAATCCGCGCCCATGGCCAGAGCCAGGGTCATGTGGTAATCGTGGACGATACCGCCGTCGGAGCAGATGGGCACATAAATGCCGGTCTCCTTGAAATACTCGTCACGGGCTGCGGCAACCTCAATCAGAGCAGTGGCCTGACCACGGCCGATGCCCTTGGTCTCGCGGGTGATGCAGATGGAGCCGCCGCCGATACCGACCTTGACGAAGTCTGCGCCGGCCTTGGCCAAAAACAGGAAGCCGTCACGGTCAACCACATTGCCTGCGCCGATTTTCACGGTGTCGCCGTAAGTCTCGCGCACCCATGCGATGGTCTTCTCCTGCCAGCAGGTGAAGCCCTCGGAGGAGTCAATGACGAACACATCGGCACCTGCCTCCAGCAGAGCGGGCACGCGGGTGGCGTAGTCGCGGGTGTTGATGCCTGCGCCGACCAAATAGCGCTTCTTAGCATCCAGCAGTTCCAGAGGATTTTCCTTGTGGGAGGAATAGTCCTTGCGGAAGACAAAATACAATAGGCGGCCTTCATCGTCTACGATGGGCAGACTGTTGAGCTTGTGTTCCCAGATAATGTCATTGGCCTGGCTCAGGGTGGTGGAGGCAGGAGCGGTAATCAGGCGCTCCATGGGGGTCATAAAGTCGGTGACCTTGGTCTCCGGCCCCATGCGGCTGACACGGTAGTCGCGGCTGGTCACCAAACCCAGAAGATGGCCGTTAGCCGTGCCGTCATCGGTGATGGCCATGGTGGAGAAACCCTTCTCTCTCTTCAGTGCCAGCACATCTGCCAGAGTTGCATCGGGAGTCAGATTGGAAGCGGAGGGCACGAAGCCTGCCTTGTATCCCTTGACCTTGGCGACCATGGCAGCCTGACTCTCAATGGACTGAGAACCGAAAATAAAGCTGATGCCGCCCTCCTTTGCCAGTGCAACGCCCATGGTGTCATTGGACACGGACTGCATGACGGCGGAGGTCATGGGGATATTCAGGGAAATTGCGGGTTCTTCCACACCCTTACGGTACTTGACAAGGGGGGTTTTCAAGCTCACCCGGTCGGGGATGCAGTCCTCGGAAGTATATCCGGGAATCAGCAGGTACTCGCTGAAGGTGTGGCTGGGCTCGCTGTAGTAAAAAGCCATGTAGAAATCCTCCTAAAATTATATATATCTTAAATAAACAAACTCAGCGGTGCTTCCAGTCGCCTTGATCCAGAAGCTCCGTTACCTCCCGTCCGGCGGGGGAGTAGGAATGGAAATTGCCCATCACCTGCGTAACCTGACTCATGATGGCAAAGGAATTGGGATAGGACTTTACGATTGCGGAAATCAGCCCAACCTGCGTATTGTTCACAATGCAGATGAGCACATTGGTTTCCCTGCCGGAATACATGCCCTTGCCGGGAAGAAGGGTTGCCGTGTGGTGAACCTTATGGATGATATCCGCGGCAATCTCGTTGGGATAATCCGTGACAATCTCCACACGGATGGCACTGCGTCCGTTCTTCAGTCTGCGCTCAGCCATGGAGCTGGATGCAAAGCTGTAGAGAATGCAAAGGAGCACCGGCTCCATCTTATAGTCATAGACGAAAAAGCTGGCGATGGCCACCACCACATTCATGGTAAAAGTCATGCCGAAGACACTCTTCTCCGGGTGGCGATTGTGAATCAGCACGGAAATAAAGTCCGTACCGCCGGTGTAGGCACCGGCCTTGGCCAGAACCGTACTGACGAAGCCCATCATCACGCCTGCGGCCAGCGGCCCCAGAATCTTGCTGGTGCCGTTGTCGGTGGAATAGGCAAGAGCTGTCAAATCGACCTTATCCAGAATCAGAAGTCCCAGAGAGAACACCAGAACATAGAGCATACTGCGCACAGCCAGCGGTTTACTCACCCGGAAGAACACCAGTGCCGCCAGAGGAATATTGATCAGTAAGCTCAAATAACCCACGCTGACCCCGGACAGATACTGTATCATGGTGCAGATACCATTCAGCCCGGAGGGTGCAAACCGATTTGGGAAAACAAACAGCTCATAAATTAAGGATGCACCGAAGGCAACCATGGCAACCGTCAAGTAAGTCCATAGCTTTTTCACTAAAAGCATGGGATTTTTGTCGCCGTTTTTTACCATATTTTCCAAGTAAAAGCCTGCACTTTTCATAGATTTCTTAATTCGATAGTCTATCATATTTTTTGATTTCGGTCAAGGATATTTTCCTTTCCGATTCTTCTTGCAATGTCTGTGGATGATTCAAAAATAACTTGTGTTTTTATCAAAAATGTGGTAAAATTTACGGTGAAAGAATAGGCTCAAAATTCCTGATTTTCCGATTTTTTTGGGCAATAGAAATAGAGGAAAGGAGCACGCTATGTACTCATCCGCTTATGTGTGGGCAAAGGTTCTCAGCCACATGGAGGAGCGCCTCGGTTCATCCACGGTCTCGGCATGGTTCGACGATGCCGAGATTATCGAGCTGAACGAATCCAACCTGATTATTTATTCCCCCTCCGAGTTTCGGCAGGAATTTATCCGCCGCCGCTGTGCCGACTATATTCAGGACGCGCTGAAGGAGCTGTTTCAGTCCAACGCCAAACTCCTGGTCTACGGTGACGCCGAGCGCAGCGCCATGCTGAATAAGAAAGGCCCCTCCACCCGGATGGGCTTCAATCCCCAATTCAATTTTGAAAACTTTGTGGTGGGTCCGTCCAACCGTTTCGCCCACTCCGCTGCCATTGCCGTCAGCAAGACCCCCGGTCAGGTCTATAATCCCCTGTTCATCTACGGCCCTGCCGGTGTGGGCAAAACCCATCTGCTGTACGCCATTGCAAACTCCATTCTCAAGGATAACCCCGATGCCAATATCGTCTATATCAAAGGTGATGAATTTACCAACGAGCTGATTTCCGCCATCCAGAGCGGCAAGAATATCGAGTTCCGCAGCAAATATCGGGAAAGCGACCTGTTCCTCATTGATGATATTCAGTTCATCGCCGGCAAGGAATCCACTCAGGAGGAATTCTTCCACACCTTTAATAAGCTCTACGAGGAGCACAAGCAGATTGTCATGACCTCCGACCGCAAGCCAAGCGATATGTTGACGCTGGAGGACAGATTGAAAACCCGTTTTGAATGGGGCTTACTTGCCGATATTCAGCCGCCGGACTATGAAACCCGCATGGCCATCATCAAGACCAAGGCCAACTCCCTGGGACTTGATTTGCCCGATGATGTGTGCAACTACATTGCCGTGAATGTGACCAGCAATGTTCGTCAGATTGAAGGCACGGTGAAGAAAATTCTTGCTTACCGTGACTTAAATAATATGACGGTGAATCTTCCCAATGTCACCCGAGTCATTGACGATATGTTCAAGAATGAGGGCAACAGCCTTCCCACCCCCGGACTTATCATCAGCCATGTGTGCAAGTTCTACTCCGTGGATGAAGAGGTTCTGCGCGGTACGCTCAAAACCAAGGGTGCCAGCGAGGCAAGGCAGGTCGCCATGTATCTGGTAAGAAAGCTGACCAACATGAGCCTGCCGGACATCGGCAAGGAATTTAATAAGGATCACACTACCGTTCTATATGCCATCCGCAAGGTGGAGACAAGCCTTAAAAACAAGGACTCCGCCCTGCAGGACAACATTCGGGACATTACCGCAAACATCAATGCAGCCCTGTAAAACTTTCCACAGGCGTCTGTGAAATGTGGATGAATTTCTGTGGATAATCTTCATCAAAATTCCTATTCACAACCATGCTGTGGAAAAATGAAAAATTTTTCACATTATCTGTGGAAAAAAAGTGGTTGCATTTTCCCGCCTTTTTTGGGTTTTCCACATAATTTTCCTCTACTGTTACGATTACTGCAAAAATAATAATAGATTTATATTATATTAATTCTTTATACAAAAGGAGCCATGGATATGCGCTTTACCTGTGAAAAAAATATGCTGCTGCAGGGACTCAATATTGCTTCCCGCACCGTAGCACCCAAGAGCCCGCTGCCCGCTATTGAAGGCATCTTATGCAGAGCGGGAAATAAACTTTCCTTAACGGGCTACAATATGGAAACTGCCATAACCTATGAAATTGAAGCAGATGTGGCAGACACCGGAAGCTGCATTCTGCCTGCTCGTCTGTTTGCCGATATTATCCGCAGACTGCCCGAGGGCAGTGTGACCATTGTGGTGGATGAAAACTACAAGGTCTCCATCCGCGCAGGCTTCGCTTCCTTTACCATCTCGGCCGAGACTGCCGAGGATTATCCCGAGCTTCCCGATGTCAATGACGGCCGTCCTGTTTCCATTCCCCAGAATGAAATGAAGGCGCTGATTGCGGGTACCATCTTCTCCGTTGCGGATAATCAGGCACGCCCCATTCACAACGGTGTGAAATTCGAGGTGGAGGATGATACCATTACTGCAGTTGCCGTGGATGGATTCCGTCTGGCCAGAAGAACCTACCATGTGAAAGAGTCCACCGGCCGCAAAATGAGCTTCGTGGTGCCCAGTCAGGGACTGAAAGAAGTGGAAAAGATTCTTGCCGATGCCGAGGAAGAGGTTTCCTTCACCATGGGCAGCAAGCACATTCTCTTCACCATCGGGAATGCCACACTGGTGTGCAGACTTATGGAGGGTGAATTCTTGGATTGGCGCCGGGTGGTGCCCACCGGAAGCCCCATTAAGCTGGTAGTGGATGTTTCCGACATGAGCGCAAGCGTGGAGCGTGTTGGTCTGATTGTCAACGAAAAATACAAGAGCCCCGTGCGCTGCATTTTCTCCCACAATGAGGTTCTGATGCGCACCTCCACCACCATCGGTGCTGCGGAGGATAGATGCTCCATCGCCGGTGACGGCAAGGAGCTGGAAATCGGCTTTAATGTCCGCTATATTTATGATGCCCTGAAGGCTATCCCCAGTGAGGAGGTCACGCTGGAGCTGACCGACGGTTTAAGCCCCATTGTTATGACCCCTGTGGATGAGAAGTACGACTTTGCCTACATGGTTCTGCCTGTGCGCATTAAGAACGGTTAACACTGCCGGGTGATAGTTGCGTGTAAGGTACGGCTTTATTCCTGAACAATGTATTTTTTTCGGTATTGCGCGATTTCCAATGGAAATTTTTTAAGATAATTTATGGAGTAACTATGAAAGTAACGGTTAAGAAGGTAGAAAGTGCAAAGCCCCTTGAAATTCAGACTGAATTTATCAAGCTGGAAGCAGCACTGAAATATGCAAATCTGACCTCCACCGGCGGTGAAGCCAAGGTGGAGATTCTGGAAGGTAATGTGACGGTTAATGGGGAAGTGTGCACCATGCGGGGTAAAAAGCTCTATCCCGGGGACAGCTTCACCTTTGCCGGTCAGAAATTTGTCATCAGCTGATGGAAATTAAGGAGCTGAGTGTCAGGTCTTTCCGAAATTATGCGGATGTTACCTTAGAATTTGACCCGGGTGTGAATCTGATTGTAGGACAAAACGCCCAAGGAAAGACAAATCTCTTGGAGGCCATTGCATTCTTAGGCAGCGGAAGGAGCTTTCGTGCCCAGAAGAATGCGGAAATGATAAGATTTCATGATGAGTTTGCCGAGCTGACGGGAAAGTTACATTCTCAGGGAAGGTTTCAGGAGCTTCGCTGGCTGTTATTTCCCGGACAGAAGCCCAGACAGGTATATCTGAACGGCGTAAGAAAAAAGAGTGCCGGGGAACTCACGGGGGTTCTGCCCTCGGTTCTGTTCTGCCCGGAGGATTTGATGATACTCAAAACCGGGTCATCCAGCCGCCGCCGATTCAGCGACAACATTTTGTGCCAATTACGGCCGAATTATGATGCGGCACTGACGGAGTATAACCGTATCTTAAATCAGAAAAGCAGAATTCTGAAAGAGCACCATGATAATCCCGCACTTCTTGAAATTTTGCCGGAGTATAACTTCCGGCTGTGTCAGGTGGGTGCCCTGATTATCTCCTACCGCAGCAGGTTTTATGAAGGACTTTCCAGGGAAGCGGCGGTATTCCACGACCGTTTCTCCGGCGGCAGGGAAGAATTTCAGTTGGAATATAAAACGGTTTCTACGGTAAAAGACCCATTTGCTCCCATATCCGAATTGCAGGAGAATCTGCAGGAGCATCTGCAAAGCCACTACCGGGCGGAGCTGGACAGCGGTCTGTGCCTGACGGGCCCTCACAAGGATGATTTTACCATCACACTGTCGGGGGTTGACCTGAAAGCCTACGGCTCTCAGGGTCAGACCCGCACGGCGGCCATCAGCTTAAAGCTTGCGCAGAGAGAGCTTATGAAGCGGGAATTCGGGGAAGAACCGGTACTGCTTCTGGATGATGTGCTGTCCGAGCTGGATGCCGGGCGGCAGGACTTTGTGCTCAACCAGATTGCGCAGGGTCAGGTTTTTATCACCTGCTGTGAGCCGGGGAGGTTCACCAAGCTGGGCAAGACAATGGAAATTGAGGCAGGGTGCTTAAAGAAACCACTTACGATGTAATGAATTAAGGTTTTATATAGAAAAAGCCTTCGAAAATATTGGAGGAAGAAAATGTCTGAAGAATTGAAAGTAACGCAGGAATACGGTGCAGAGCAAATTCAGGTTCTGGAAGGACTGGAAGCGGTTCGCAAGCGCCCCGGTATGTACATCGGTTCGACTTCCGCTTCGGGTCTGCATCATCTGGTCTACGAAATCGTGGACAATGCCATTGATGAAGCCCTGGCCGGTTACTGCAAGCACATCACCGTGACCATTAATCCCGGCGACTCCATCACCGTCACCGATGACGGCCGTGGTATCCCCGTGGATATCCAGCCCCAGACCGGGCGGCCTGCTCTGGAGGTTGTCTACACCGTCCTGCATGCAGGCGGCAAATTCGGCGGCGGCGGCTACAAGGTCTCCGGCGGTTTGCATGGTGTGGGTGCATCCGTTGTCAATGCCCTGTCCGAGTGGCTTCGGGTAAGAGTACACAAGAACGGCAATATCTATGAGATGAAATTTGCCCGGGGTGCCATCACTCAGGAAATGAAGATTGTGGGTACCACCGAGAAAACCGGTACCGAGGTCACCTTTCAGCCCGACCCCGAGATGTTCGACAGCCTTGTCTATGACTACAGCATTCTCCACGAGCGTATGCGGGAGGAAGCTTTCCTGAATGCAGGTCTGTCCATCACCATCACCGATGCCAGAGGCGACGAGCCTGTGGGCGAAACCATGTGCTATGAGGGCGGCATTCGGGAATTTGCCAAGTGGTGCAACCGCAATAAGACTGCCATCCATGAGGATGTTATCTATATGGAAGGCCGCAAGGGCGATGCCAGTGCGGAAATCGCCGTACAGTATAATGATGGCTACAATGAATTCATGATGTCCTTTGCCAACGATGTGCGCACCCCCGAGGGCGGTATGCACGAAACCGGCTTCAAAACTGCCCTGACGAGAGTTCTCAACGCCTACGGTGTGAAGAACGGCATCATCAAGGGCGATGACAAGGTTTCCGGCGAGGACTGCCGCGAGGGTATCACGGCCATTATCTCCGTGAAGCTGACCGATGCTCAGTTTGAAGGTCAGACCAAGGCAAAGCTGGGCAATGCCTACATCCGTACCCTGGTTGACCAGATTGTCAATGAGCAGCTCACGGTCTTCTTTGAGGAGCACCCCCAGATTGCCAAAATTGTGCTGGACAAGGCCATGATGGCAAACCGCGCCCGGGAAGCTGCGAGAAAAGCAAGAGAGTCCATCCGCCGCAAGAGCGCATTGGGCGGCGCTGCCATGCCCGATAAGCTCCGCGACTGCAATGAAAGTGACCCCACCCTGACCGAAATTTACATCGTCGAGGGTGACTCCGCAGGCGGCTCTGCAACGCAGGGTCGTGACTCCCGCTTTCAGGCAATTCTGCCTCTGTGGGGTAAGATGCTGAATGTGGAAAAGGCTCGCGAGGATAAGGTCATCGGCAATGACAAGCTCCAGCCCGTCATCACCGCACTGGGTGCGGGCATCGGTGAGGATTTTGATATTGAGAAACTGCGCTATCACAAGGTCGTCATTATGGCCGATGCCGATGTGGACGGTGCGCATATCCGTACCCTTTTACTCACCTTTTTCTTCCGCTTTATGCGCCCGCTCATTGAGCAGGGCTATGTATACTCCGCCGTGCCGCCTCTGTATAAGCTCAGCCGCGGCAAGAATGTAAAAGTTGCCTACTCCGACGAAGAGCGCGATGCCATCTCTGCCGAGCTGCGCGGCGGCAACCCCAATGTGCTGGTGAATATCAGTCGCTTCAAAGGCTTGGGTGAGATGGATCCCGAGGAACTGTGGGAGACCACCATGGATCCCGAAAAGAGAACCCTTCGCCGCATTGAGCTGGAGGATGCTGCCCGTGCCGACGAGATTTTCACCCTCCTAATGGGCGAAAAAGTGGAGCCTCGCAGGGAGTATATCGAAATGAATGCCCGCAAGGCAGAAAATCTGGATTACTAAGGAGGAACGACAGTGGCACAGCATAAGCGTGATTATAATCCCGAAGAAATTCGCTACCCGGAGCAGAACATCGTTTCCTCCGAGCTGGTTCATGAAATGAAGCAGAGCTACATCGAGTACGCCATGTCCGTTATTGTCGGACGCGCCCTGCCCGATGTGCGTGACGGCTTAAAGCCCGTCCATAGAAGAATCCTCTACGCAATGTATGAGGACAACCTGACCTATGATAAGCCCGTGCGCAAGTGCGCCACCGCCGTTGGCGATGTGCTGGGTCGTTACCATCCCCATGGTGATGCCTCCGTCTATGATGCACTGGTGCGTATGGCACAGGATTTTTCCCTGCGCCACCCCCTGATTGACGGGCACGGCAATTTCGGCTCTGTGGATGGCGACCCCCCCGCTGCTTACCGTTATACGGAAGCACGCCTTGCCAAGCTCTCCAATGAGATGCTGCGCGATATCGACAAGGAGACCGTGGACTGGGATCCCAACTTCGACGAAACCCGCAAGGAGCCGAGAGTACTGCCCAGCCGTTTCCCCAATCTGCTGGTGAACGGTTCCTCCGGTATTGCTGTCGGTATGGCAACCAACATCCCGCCCCACAATTTAGCTGAGGTCATCAATGCCTGTGTGGCCGTGCTGGATGACCCCGAGTGTACTTTGGTAGATTTGCTTGAGCATCTGTCCGGCCCCGATTTTCCCACCGGCGGTATCATCATGGGCAGAAGCGGCATCCGCGCAGCCTATGCCACCGGCCGCGGCAAGGTGGTCGTCCGTGCCCGCACGGAATTTGAGGAGTTTGGCAAGGACAGAATCCGCATCATCGTCACGGAGCTTCCCTATCAGGTCAATAAGCGCATGCTCATTAAGAACATCGCCGACCAGGTCAACGACAAGCGCATTGACGGCATCTCCGACCTGCGCGACGAGACCGACCGCAACGGTATGCGCATCGTCATTGAACTCAAGAAGGATGCTAACCCCCAGGTGGTGCTGAACACCCTCTTCAAGCAGACTGCCCTGCAGTCCAATTTCTCCATCATTCAGCTGGCACTGGTGGACAACCAGAAGCAGCCCAAGGTTCTGTCCCTGCGTGAAATTCTGGACGAGTATCTTGCATACCAGATTGAAGTTCTGACCCGTAGAACGAAGTTCGACCTTCGCAAAGCCCAGGAGCGTGCCCACCTGTTGGAGGGCCTGCTGATTGCACAGGATAATATCGACGAAGTTATCCGGATTATCCGCTCTTCCTATGATAATGCCCGCCAAAATCTGATGGACAGATTCGCTCTGGACGAGGTGCAGGCACAGGCTATCTGCGATATGCGCCTGATTGCCCTGCAGGGTCTGAACCGGGAGAAGCTGGAAGCCGAATACAACGACCTCAAGGTGAAGATTGCATACTTCGAGGAGCTGCTTTCCAATCCCGAGAAGCTCAAGGGCGTTCTGCGCGAGGAGCTCATTGAGATTCGGGACAAGTTCGGTGATAAGCGCAAGACCGAGATTCAGGACATCGAGGACGAAATCGACATCGAGGATTTGATTGAGGAGGAGACCTGCGCCTTCACCCTCTCCAATGCCGGCTACATCAAGCGTATGCCTGTGGACACCTACCGCACCCAGTCCAGAGGCGGCAGAGGTGTCAATGCCCAGAACCTGAAGGACGAGGATTATGTCAAGAGCTTGAACATTGCCTCCACCCATGACCATATTCTCTTCTTCACCGACAACGGCAAGGTGCACCACCGCAAGGGCTATCAGATTCCCGAGGCGGGACGCACTGCCCGCGGCACGGCCATCGTCAATGTGCTGCCCCTTGACCCCGGCGAGACGGTCACCGCCATGGTGGTTACGAGAGAATTTGACGAAAATGAGTTCCTGGTTATGACCACCCGGGGCGGCACGGTCAAGCGTCTGCCCTTTATAGCGCTGAAGACCAACCGCAAGGGCGGTATCCGGGCAATTACTCTGGATGAGAACGACCATCTGATTAATGTCATCCGCACGAATGGTGACGACAAGATTGTGCTTGCCACCGCACAGGGCATGGCCATCTGTTTTGCCGAGACCGATGTGCGCTGTACCGGCCGTGAGGCTGCGGGTGTGCGCGGCATACAGCTCTCCGAGGGTGATTTTGTCGTGGGTGCGGAGAAATATGAGGAGGGCAAGACCTTGCTCACCGTCACCCGCAATGGCTACGGCAAGCGCACGGAGCTGAGCGAATATCTGCGTACTGTCGGCCCCAACGGAGAGAAGGGCGCCCAGTCCAGAGGCGGCAAGGGTCTGAAGAACTACAACATCACGGCAAAGACCGGCTGCATTGCCGGTATTCGCGTGGTGAGCGAAACCGATGATGTGATGCTGATTGAAAACGGTGGTGTGATTATCCGCATTCCCGCCTCCGGCATCAATGTGTACAAGCGTGATGTGCAGGGTGTCATCGTCATGCGCATTGAGGAGGGCAACGAGGTTGTCTCCATCGAGCGCGTGGAAAATGAAGCGACTGAGGAAGAATAATTGAAGACGGTTACACTGTATACCGATGGCGCATGTTCCGGCAACCCCGGCCCCGGTGGCTGGGGTGCCATTTTGAGCTTCAACGGCATTGAGAAGGAACTGTCCGGCGGGGAGAACAATACCACCAACAACCGCATGGAGCTTACCGCGGTCATTCGCGGCCTGCAGGCACTGAAAGAGCCCTGCGTCGTGGAGCTTTACTCCGACAGCAAATATGTCATTGATGCGCTGGAAAAGGGCTGGGCGTGGGGCTGGCGCAAGCGCGGCTGGATAAAGTCCGACAAAAAGCCCGCCCTGAACCCCGACCTGTGGGGAATATTGCTGGACTTAACACAAACCCATGAGCTTCACTACCACTGGGTGAAGGGTCACGCCGAGAATCCCTATAACAACCGCTGTGACGAACTGGCAGTGGGGGAGTGGAAGAAACTGAAATAGTAATCAGTAGGGACGGCCAGTAGCCGCCCGCGCGGGAAAAGCTGAGTTTACAGCAAATCCAATGTAAATTCGTACACTGCGTCGAATTCACATTAGATTATCCAAAGCGTCAGATTGTACCGTGTGGGCGCTTAATAAGCGCCCCTACATTTAAAGAGGGGGAATGGGTATGTATCTATCCATCGGCAATGATTTTGCAGTGCGGGATAAGAGCATTATCGGTATTTTTGACCTTGACAATACCTCCTATTCCGTAAGAACCAGAGAATTCTTGAAGAAAAGCGAAGAAAACGGACAGGTCGTTCCCTGTGACGATCTGCCCAAATCCTTTGTATTGACGAGTGAATATGGCATGTCGCAGGTGCGCTTGACACCCCTGAACGCTGCCACATTGGAAAAGAGACTGAAATAATGAAAACACTGCTTCACATCTGCTGTGCACCCTGCGCCAATCAGTGCATTGATGTTCTGCGCACAGATAAATATGAGGTTACGGGATATTGGTACAATCCCAATATTCACCCCTTTACCGAGTATCGCGCCCGGCGCAACTGTTTGCGTGAATACGCCCAGACCATTGAATTGCCCATAATTGAGCGCAATGACTACGGCCTGCGCCCCTTTGTGCGGGAGGTTGCCTCCGATATTGATAACCGCTGTGTCAAATGCTATGAGTTTCGGCTTATGGACACGGCTCGTCAGGCGGCGGAGGGTGGTTTTGATTCCTTCACATCCAGCCTGTTCATCAGCCCATACCAGAAGCATGACCTCATGCGCGAGGTTGCCGAGCGGGCGGCGAAAGAATACGGCGTGGAATTTCTCTACCGGGATTTTCGCCCCTACTTCAAGGCCGGGCAGGAGAAAGCCCGGGAACTGGGCTTTTATATGCAGAAGTACTGCGGCTGCGTCTTCTCCGAGGAGGAACGGTACTTAAAAGCAAATAAGATTATCAGATGAAGGTATCCGGTATCAGAAATTCCCGGTTTCTTGTAAACTGAATCCTGAATTCTGATGCCTGAGAAAATAGGAGATTACATGACGAATTTAGAATTTTCCGTCCCGTGCCTGTTCGGACTGGAAGGTCTGGTGGGCGACGAGTTGAGACGGCTCAATATGGAAAATGTGCGGGTGGAGAACGGCAGAGTGCTTTTTTCCGGCGACGAAACCGCCCTGGCCAAGGCCAATGTGTGCCTGCGCATGGGTGAAAGAGTGCTGGTCGTGCTGGCGGACTTCACCGCGAAAACCTTTGAAGAACTCTTTCAGGGGGTATATCAAACCAATTTGGAGGACTATATTCCAAAGGATGGCGCATTCCCCGTAAAGGGTCATGCGCTGAATAGTCAGCTCATGTCCGTGCCGGACTGTCAGGCCATTGTGAAGAAAGCCGCAAGCAAGCGGCTGGGGGAGAAGTACGGCGTGAGTTGGCTTCCCGAGACAGGTGCCAAATATCAGCTGCAGTTTTCCATTATGAATGACCGGGTCCAGCTCTACTTAGATACCAGCGGCCCGGGTTTACATAAACGCGGATACCGCGCAGTGGGCAACGATGCGCCCCTGCGGGAGACACTGGCTGCCGCTATGGTGACATTGACCCACTACCGTGGCAGAGAATTTTTCTGGGATCCCTTCTGCGGCTCCGGCACCATTCCCATCGAGGCGGCTCTGATTGCCAAGAACAAGGCACCCGGCTCCTTCCGCAGATTTTCCGCCGAGGCATTCTCTTGGGTTGACCCCAAGGTTTGGGGGGAGGTTCGCGCCGAGGCCAAGGACAGGGAGTTCAAGGGCAACTATAAGATTATGGGTTCGGATAACGACCCAAAGTGCATAAGCCTTGCTATCTCCAATGCGAGAAAAGCTGGACTGGGAGACTTGATTGACTTCCGGGATGGGGATGCCACCAAAATGAGTTTGCCAACGGACAGCGGTATACTTGTATGCAATCCGCCCTACGGTCAGCGCATGATGGAGCAGAAGAGTGCTCAAAGACTTTATGCCGACCTTGGCCGCCATCTGAAATTTGCCGATGGCTGGAATAAGTTCATCATTACCTCCGAACCCGAGTTCGAGCACTATTTCGGAAAACGGGCAGACAAGAAACGCAAACTCTACAATGGCATGATTAAGTGCGATTACTATATGTATACCGACCATGCCCGAAAGGTCAAGAAATAAATGAAGCACCTGTTTATCATCAATCCCGCCGCCGGGAGCACGGACAGAACCGAGGACTATTGGGCAGAAATTCAGCGAATCTGTGTTCCCAGAGGCTTGAATTTTGAAATCAAAGTCAGTGAGTATCCGGGACACTGCCGAGAGCTTGCCAAAGCTGCCGCCGAGGCAGGGGAGGATGTGCGTATCTACGCCTGCGGAGGAGACGGAACCCTGAACGAAGTGGTCAGCGGTGCGGCAGGATATCCCAACGCAGCCGTGACGGTGTTCTCCGGAGGAAGCGGCAATGATTTTGTGAAGCTGTTTTCCGACCCGAAGGCATTTTTTCGGCTGGAAAATTTGCTGACGGCCAATGAGGTGGATTTTGACCTGATTGACTGCAACGGCTCTCTTTCCTTAAATATCTGCTCCGTGGGTTTGGATGCCAGAATCGGCACGGATGTGGGCACTTACAAGCGGTTCCCGCTGTTGTCCGGCTTTCGGGCGTATGCGGCATCCGCTGTTGTCAATGTCATCAAGGGCATTGCCGAGCATTACCGCATTGAAGTAAATGGGGAAGTGATAGACGGCGAGAAGACCCTCGTGTGCGTCTGCAGCGGTCAGTATTACGGCGGCGGTTTTCACCCCGTGCCCGAGGCCGACCCCACGGACGGCATCTTGGATGTGCTGGTGGTGGAGAAGGTTCGCAGACTGCAGGTGCCCGGTGTCATCGGTAAGTACATGAAGGGAAAGTACGCCACGCTTCCTCAATTGGTAAGGCACTTCCGCACAAAAGAAATCACCATCCACTGTGACAGGGAGACTCCCATCAATCTGGACGGTGAACTGCGGATGGGGAAGGACATTACCATGAAGCTTTCGGATAAGAAAGTGCGGTTCTTCTATCCCAAATGCGTAGAACTCACTTGTGCCGCCCGGAAAGCCTCGGTTTAATTTTAGATTGTTTCACGTGAAACATTCCATTTCGTAGGAAACGCGCACAGCCTTTTGACTGTGCGCGTTTTTATTGAAATTATTACTTTCTTACGCCGTTGCTGTCAAATGCTTTCTTGAGCGCTTTCTCTACGGATACAACAGAACCCAATATAACTGCTATCTGCACACCAACCAAAGCAACGGTCATAATACCAATCACAGTATCATTGGAATGCAGGAAAGGAAGCTGTACGATAACTGTCAGTATCAGCAGGGCAGCACCAAGCTTTTTCCACAGCTTGCCACAGTAGTCATGGGCGAACAGCCAGGTGTCCTTGTTCTTCTTTGCCAGTCCACTTCGATAGCCCATATAACCGTTTCTGTTCTCGGGAGGACATGTAACCATACAATGACCTGCAATCAGCATGGCGGAAGGGATAAGTAAATTACATATGAACATGAAAATATAAAACCACATTTTGATTTCTCCACTGCAATTTCTGCGTTTAATTCTTTCTGGAACACTTCTCCGCGTCCATGGCCAGCACGAACATGAGAACCTCTGCAGCATCTTTGGGATTTGCTACATCCATCACATAGGTATCGGTCAGGTGGAATAGCTCCTTGCTGATGGTGGCAATGGTTTGCCCGGCAGCGTCCGTAATGCGGTAATCCCACTCCAGGTAATTCCCCGCTACCTGCCAGCCGTTGGCTTCATAATAATAGCGTGGGCGAAGGAGGGTAAACTCCCGGCAGATGCACCCACGGTACTGCCCGAACAGGGTGATTTCAAATTTCGGCAGGAATGTGAAAACCCGTTGCCGGACAGTGCCTACAAGGGCGTGGCTTCGGTCAAAAATATCCACCTTGTGCGCCCAGGCAAAGCGCCCCTCCACACGGTAGAGAACGCTCCCATCCTCGGCGTAAACATCATAAGAATCCAAAAGACTTAAAAATCGTTGACGAAAAAGCATTTTCATACAATCACCTCCGTGCTGCCTTCCCAAAGGGGAAGGCTATGACGGTATAGATTACTTTGCACCGGCGAGAATCTTGGCAAGGTCGGAATTTCCGTCCAGAATAATGGTCTTTTCATCGCCGCTGAGGCTCTTTTTCAGTGCATCCAGTGCCAGCGTGAATTCATAGAAATCCTTCTTGGCAGGGGAGTCATAGGCACTTGCCAGCATCTTCATGTATTCAGCCTCGCCCTCGGCGACCAGCTTGGCGGCCTCGGCTTCGGCATCACTGACGATGATATTGACCTTCTTGTCCACATCATTGCGGATGATGGATGCTTCATAGTCGCCATCGGCGGTGTATTTCTCGGCCATCTGGTTACGCTCGGAAATCATACGGCTGTAGACGGCATTCAGGTTGCTCTCGGGCAGGTCAAACTGCTTAATCTTCACATCCTCCACGGTAATGCCGTAGGCCGATGCCAGCCGGGAAACATCCGTTGCAATGTTGGCATAGATGTGATTACGCTTGGCACCGTCTTCCATGTTGATGATGTCGCTCTGAGCAAGGGTGCCCATAATGGTTTTTAGTTTATTGTAGGTCAAATAGTCCAGGCGCTGCTCGGCAACACCGGTGGAACCCAAGGTCTGATAGAACAGCTTGGGGTCGCTAATCGACCACAGCACATAGCAGTCCACGGTCATATTCTGCTTGTCGGAGGTCAGAACCTCGGAGGGCGGAATGTCGTAGAGCTGGGTGGCCTTGGAGAAGTACTTCACGCTGTCCACGAAGGGAACCTTGAAGTGCAGACCCGGCTCGCCGGTGGTGTCGATAATTTTTGAGAAGCGGACGGTGCAGGCATATTCATTTTCCCGCACGGTATAGAAGGAGCCCAGCAGTGCAATGAGAAGCACAAACAAAATGGGCAGGAACAGATATCTTTTCTTCATTACTTAGTACCTCCGTTCATGAGGCTGTCCAGAGGCAGGAGCATCTGGGTGGAATTTCCGCTTCCGGTATTGAGGTAGAGCTTCACACCGGGGAGAACCTCGGAGACGGCTTCATAGTACATACGGGAGCGGGTGATATTGGGATTCTGGGCATACTCGGTGTACATGGCGCTGAACATGGCTACGGACTCGGTTGCCTCGTTGATTCTCTTCTGCTTCAGGTATTCGGCATTCTGGATGAGCTTATCTGCCCGAGCTTGCGCCTGAGGAAGCTGCGCGTTCTGATAGGCCTTGGCATCATTAATGACGGTTTCGGCCTTCTGCTTGGCGGTTTCCACAGCCTTGAAGGCTTCAATGACTTCCTTTGTTGGCGGTTCGGCATCCTGAATTTTCACATCCACCAGAGTCAGACCAATGTCATAATCGGCAAGAATCTCGGTGACCAAATCCTTGACCTGCATCTGGATGTTCTCTTTGCCGGTGGTGAGCACCGCATCCACGCTGGAGGAGCCGACCACATTGCGAACTTGACTTTGAATGAGGTTGCGCAGAATCAGCTCCGGTTCATTGGAGGAGTAGAGGTACTGTACCGGGTCGGAAATTTTGTACTCCACGAAGAAATCCACATTGACAATATTGTAGTCACCGGTAATCATGGTGGATTCCTTTTCGTTGACGGCATAAATCTTGCCATCGGAGGCGTAGCCCAGCTCAAACTTCTGGTAGACATTCACATCCACTTTCTGCACGGACTGAATGCCGAAGGGAAGCTTGAAGTGTACACCGGCATCATTGACGGAGGTCACTTTGCCGAAGGTTGTGACCACGGCCTGCTGCTTATCGTTGACGGTATAGAAGCAGGAGGATGCAAACATCAGCACCAGCACAACCACAAAACCGGTGACGGCACTTTTCAGAATCTTTTTCAGATCCTTGCCTTGCTTCGGTGCAGCGTCCTCAGGTGCAGGCGGTGTCCAGCGATAGGTTCCGTTTTCATTCATAAAAATCACTCCTTTATATTGGATGCATGCAGTGCGGCAATCCGCGCTTCGGCATCATTCTTGAAATTGGTGGCAATCCACGCCGACAGCATAACAGCCAGAACCTGACCGATGCGCTCACGGCTTCCGTTGCATTTTTCGGGGCGGGATTCCAGCAGAGAGACAATGGCGGTCTCGTGAACGCCCTTGTCCGTGGTGTCTGCAATTCCGCCGGCAAGCTCCGTAAAGAGGAAATACAGTTCTGAATCGTCAATAAGGTCATCGGATTCATCGTCAAGCTTGCCGTTGATGTAGCTCAGCAGTCCCACAATGGCATCCATACTCAGGGCACCCTTGAGCATATTGATGTTCAGAATGCGGCAAAGCTGATTTTTGCTGTAGCGCTTGGCCTTGGGCGGGGCGAGATAACCGCGCTTGACCCAGTTCTGAATCATGTAATCGGGAAGCCCTGAGAAATGGGAGACCTGACCAAGCACAATATCGCCCGCCAGAAACAGGGCATCAAACTGTGCGCGGATAAGACCTGCATCCTCGGTCTGCCCCTCCACGGCGGTGCCGGGAATCGTCCATTTCATATGAATCACTCCTTTGTATCCTTTGGATGAAATGATAATATCACACGGTCATATGATTGTCAAGAGAAATCTGATGACCATTTTCGAAAACCTGTATTTTTCTCTTTACGAATGGGATAAAGTGTTGTAGAATAGAATAGACCAAAAAGGGAGGTGGCGCAGTGGAATGCCTGAAATGCGGGAAAGAGACGGAGTTTGACCAATGTTTCTGCAAGGAATGCATGGCACAGATGGAAAAATACCCCGTAAAACCCGGCACACCCGTTCAGCTGCCCCAGCCCTCCGCCCGGACAACACCCGCCAAGGAGCGCCCGAAGAAAAAAACTGTTTCCGAAGCAGAGCAGATTGCAAAGCTCTACCATAGAAATCAGATTCTGATGGTGCTGCTTCTGCTGGCGCTCACGCTGTGCCTGCTTGTTTCCGGGCTATATGTGCGGGCGTACTATCGGACACCCACCCGCCCCACCGGGCAGAATTATTCTACCACTACACAGGAATTGACCCCTTGATGTTTCACGTGAAACATGGATTATAAGGAGATAGAAATGGGAAGAATCATTGCAGTTGTAAATCAGAAAGGCGGCGTGGGAAAGACCACCACAGCCGTGAATCTGACAGCAGCGCTCAGTGACCTCGGCAAACGCGTACTGCTGTGCGACTTTGACCCCCAGGCCAATGCGACCTCCGGTCTGGGCGTGAACAAACACAAGATTAAATATTCCGTCTACGATGTGATTATCAACGGAATCCCCGCTGAGGAAGCAATCGTAAAAACAAAATTCGGTGATGTGCTTCCTGCATCTTCGGATTTGGCAGGCGCTTCCGTGGAGCTTATCGGCGCGGACGGACGGGAGATGGTGCTGAAAAAAGCCCTTGACAGCGTGAAATACCGCTACGATTTGATTTTTATTGACTGCCCGCCGTCACTGGAGCTGCTGACCCTCAATGGCCTGTGTGCTTCGGACAGCATCCTGGTCCCCGTGCAGTGTGAGTACTATGCACTGGAGGGACTGAGCGACCTGATGACTACCCTGCGGACAGTGAAAAGACGGCTGAATCCTTCACTGGAAATTTTCGGCGTGGCGCTTACCATGTACGATGGAAGAACGAACTTTTCCGCCCAGGTTGCGCAGGAGGTGCGCCGTCACTTCCCGGGCAAGGTATATTCCACTGTCATCCCCAGAAATATTCGTCTGGCCGAGGCTCCCAGCCATGGAATCCCGGTCATGGCCTATGACAGAACCAGTCGCGGCAGTGAAGCCTACAAGGCAATGGCAGAAGAAATTGCAATCAAGTTATAAGGAGTAAGGAAATGGCGACACAAAAGGGTCTCGGCAAAGGTTTGGGCGCGCTGCTGGGTGATTTCTCCGACGAGGTTCAGAGCGACTCCCCCTATCAGATGCTTCCCCTGCACAAGATTGAACCCAATCCCGGTCAGCCCCGTCAGGATTTTGACGAAGGAGACTTAAACGACTTGGCAGAATCCATCCGCATTCACGGCGTGATTCAGCCCCTGACCGTGCGGAAAATGGAGAATGGTTACTATCAGATTATCGCCGGCGAACGACGCTGGCGTGCCTCCCGCATGGCAAATCTTCGGGATGTGCCCGCTGTGGTGATAGAAGCCGATGACAAGAAGGCCATGGAGCTGGCACTCATTGAGAACCTGCAGCGCGCGGACTTAAACCCCGTGGAAGAAGCGCTGGGCTATCAGAAGCTCATGGAAGAATACAGCATGACACAAGAGGAGGCCGCCGAGCGCGTGGGCAAGTCCCGTCCTGCGGTTGCCAATGCGCTGCGCTTGCTGGCACTTCCGGAGGATGTAATGACAATGGTGCGCTCCGGCAAGCTCTCAGCAGGTCATGCCCGCGCCGTGCTGTCCGTAAAGGATAAGAAAAAGCAGCTGGCTGCTGCGCAGAAAATTTCTGCACTGGGGCTTTCCGTCCGTCAGGCAGAGCTTTTGTGCAAGAACATGGGCAAGGAGCCGCCCAAGGAGAAAGAACCCGCGTTCACCGTGGATTATGTGGCCGAATGCGAAAAGAGTCTGAGCAAGCACCTTGGCCGAGGCGTGAAAATCGTCAGCGGCAAGCGCAAGGGACGCTTTGAACTGGAATTCTATGGTCAGGACGACCTGCAGCATCTGCTGGATGCCCTGATGACAATTAAAAAATGACTGCAAGGGCAGCTATCGGTCACCCGGAGAAGCAAGAAACAGAGCAAATGCTGTGCGGGCGGCTACTAGCCGCCCCTACAGATGAAATAGGAACTGATTTGAAATTTAACCTGAGAAAGAGGAAAATAAGATGATTGACATTAAGAAAATCAAGGAAAATCCCGATGCTTGCAAGGCGGGCTTCAAGGCAAAGGAAGTTGACTGCGATGCGATTGTGGACAAGATTCTGGAGCTGGATGTAAAGGTTCGCGCACTGAAGACCCACACCGAGACCCAGACTGCCGAGAAGAACAAGCTCTCCAAGGAGAACGGCAAGCTCTTCGGTCAGAAGAAGGGCATGGAAAAGCGCGGAGAGGACACCTCTGCGGTGGAGGCTCAGATAAACGCTAATATGGCAGCCTCCGTGGAAATTGACGCTTCCATTGCCGACGACAAGGCCAAGCTCAAGGAGCTGGATGCCGAGCTGATGACAAATATGCTGGCTCTGCCCAACCTGCCCGATGCCGATTTGCTCCCCGGCGGCAAGGAGAACAACCAGCCCCTGCGCTACATCGGCGAAAAGCACAGCTTTGATTTTGAGCCCAAGCACCATGTGGATCTGTGCCAGGATTTGGGGCTTATTGACTACGAGCGCGGTGTCAAGCTGGCCGGTGCCGGTAACTGGATGTACACCGGCATGGGCGCACGCCTTGAGTGGGCACTGCTTAACTACTTCATCGACACCCACACTGCCGATGGCTACGACTTCATCCTGCCCCCCCACATGCTGGAGTACCAGTGCGGTCTGACCGCAGGTCAGTTCCCCAAGTTTGCGGACGAAGTTTTCAAGATTTCCAACCATCCCAGCGAGGGCACCTTCTACATGCTACCCACTGCCGAGGCTGCTCTGGCTTCCGTCTACCGCGATGAGATTCTCACCGAGGCCGACCTGCCCAAGAAGTTCTTTGCCTATACTCCCTGTTTCCGCCGTGAGGCCGGTTCTCACCGTGCCGACGAGCGCGGCATGGTGCGCGGCCATCAGTTCAACAAGGTGGAGATGTTCCAGTACACCACCGCCGAGGGTTCCGACGAAGCATTTGAGGAGCTGGTGAAGAAAGCAGAGAATCTGGTTGCGGGCTTGGGTCTGCACTTCCGTACCGTGAAGCTGGCAGCCGGTGACTGCTCCGCTTCCATGGCGCGTACCTATGATATTGAAATTCTGATTCCCTCCATGAACGGCTATAAGGAAGTTTCTTCCGTATCCAATGCCCGGGATTTCCAGGCTCGCCGCGGAAACATCCGCTACCGCCGCGCCGATGGCAAGATTGATTTCGTGCACACCCTGAACGGCTCCGGCTTGGCCACCTCCCGTATCTTCCCCGCCATCGTGGAGCAGAACCAGCGCTCCGACGGCTCCGTGGTCGTCCCCGAGGTGCTGCGTAAGTACCTGGGCGGTTTGGAAGTCATCACCAAGAAGTAAGAACCGAGATTCACAAGTCCCTGCGCTGATGCGCAGGGACTTGTCGGTGTGTCAAAAATACTTTTTTGACACACCGACAGACTGCCAAGGAAGCCGAAATACAAGAAAACTTTGTCTGTCGGCGTACATGGGTACGGTAGGACAAGGTTTTCGAAGTAAGGAAAAAATCCTTGCGCAGCATGAGCTTTTGCATTAAATATATTACAAGACCCGATTTTCCCGAAATTTGATTATAAAAGTAAATGCATGATTGTGATTACTTTGATTTTTTGCGGTTTCGGCTTTTTTGACAGTTTGACAAGTCCCTGCGCTGATGCGCAGGGACTTGTTTCCGTTTTTAGGAATTGTTTTTCGTGAAAACTTAACAATTTGCGCAATAAAAAATTGACAAACGATACAAAAGTACTTATAATAATTCACGATGTACGTTTGCAGGGTCTCCCCTGCTCATATAAACACTCCGATTCAAAAAGGACGGTTGCATTATGTATAAAATCATTCACAAGAGGGAGCTTAACAGCGCTGTCACCATGCTGGATATTGAAGCCCCCTTCATCGCCCAGAAGGCCAAGGCCGGCCAGTTCATCATCTTCCGTGTGGACGACAAGAGCGAGCGTGTCCCCCTGACCATCGCCGGAACCAACAAGGAAGAGGGTACCGTGAAAATCATCTTCCAGAAGGTTGGCTTCTCCACCATCGCTCTGGGTATGCTGAACGAGGGCGACTGCATTCAGGATTTTGTCGGCCCTCTGGGCAAGCCCACTGAGGTCGAGGGCAAGAAGCGCGTCTGCGTGGTCGGCGGCGGCGTGGGCTGTGCCATCGCTCTGCCCGCAGCAGCCGGTTTCAAGGCTGCCGGCGCCGAGGTCGATGTGATTATCGGCTTCCGCAATAAGGATATTGTCATTCTGGAAGAGGAATTCAAGGAGGTCTCCGACCATCTGTACCTGATGACCGACGACGGCTCCTACGGCGAGAAGGGCTTCGGCACTGTCAAGCTGCAGCAGTTGCTGGAGAGCGGCACCCAGTATGACGAGGTGCTGGCTATCGGACCCATCCCCATGATGAAGTTCGTTGCCAAGACTGCACAGCCCTTCGGCGTGCCCTGCACCGTGTCCCTGAACCCCATTATGATTGACGGCACCGGCATGTGCGGCGGCTGCCGTGTCACCGTGGGCGGCGTGACCAAGTTCGCCTGCGTGGACGGCCCCGAGTTCGACGGCTACGCTGTTGACTACGAAGAACTGATGAACCGCAACTCCATCTACCGTGAGCGTGAGGCTCAGGTCACCAAGGATCATATGTGCCGCATGGAAGCCATGGGCAAGAACCTGATTAAGTAAGGGAGGAAACGAAAATGGCTAATATGACTCTGACTAAAACTCCCATGCCCGAGCAGGACCCCAAGGTTCGTGCAAGAAACTTTCTGGAGGTTTCTCTGGGCTATACCGAGGAGCAGGCCAAGGAAGAAGCCGGCCGCTGCCTGAACTGCAAGAACCCCAAGTGTGTGGAGGGCTGCCCCGTCAATGTCCGCATTCCCGAGTTCATCAAGAAGGTTGCCGAGGGTGACTTCGCCGCTGCCTATGAAATCATCACCTCCACCAATGCCCTGCCCGCCCTTTCCGGCCGTGTCTGCCCTCAGGAGACTCAGTGCGAAAGCAAGTGTGTCCGCGGCATCAAGGGTGAGCCTGTGGCCATCGGCCGCCTGGAGCGTTTTGTTGCCGACTGGTACCGCAATAATGTCAACGCCATGCCCGAGAAAGTGGAGTCCAACGGCAAGAAGGTTGCCGTTGTCGGCTCCGGCCCTGCCGGTCTGACTGCCGCTTCCGATTTGGCCAAGAAGGGCTACGAAGTCTCCATCTTCGAGGCTCTGCACACCGCCGGCGGCGTGCTGGTCTACGGCATTCCCGAGTTCCGTCTGCCTAAGGCCATCGTTGCCAACGAAGTTGAGAAGCTCAAGGCACAGGGTGTTAAGGTCATGACCAACATGGTCATCGGCAGAGTTCTGACCATTGATGAGCTGTTTGACATGGGCTTCAAGGCCGTGTTTGTCGGTTCCGGCGCAGGTCTGCCCATGTTCATGAATATCCCCGGTGAGGCTCTGAAGGGCGTTATGTCCGCCAACGAGTACCTGACTCGTACCAACCTGATGAAGGCCTACGAGGAAAGCTCCGATACCCCCATTGTGAAGTCCAAGGCTGTTGCTGTTGTCGGCGGCGGCAATGTGGCAATGGATGGCGCCCGCTGCGCTATGCGTCTGGGTGCTGAGCATGTGTACATCGTCTACCGCCGCGGCGAGGCTGAGATGCCCGCCCGTAAGGAAGAGCAGCACCACGCCAAGGAGGAGGGCATCGAGTTTAAGACTCTGTGCAACCCCGTGGAAATCATCGGCGATGAGAACGGCCGCTGCTGCGGCATGAAGTGCGTTCGCATGGAGCTGGGTGAGCCCGATGCCTCCGGCCGCCGCAAGCCCGTGGAGATTCCCGGTTCTGAGTTCGTTCTGGATGTGGACACCGTCATCATGGCTCTGGGTACTTCCCCCAACCCCCTGATTCGCTCCACCACTCCCGGCCTGGACACTAACCGCAAGGGCTGCCTGATTGTGGATGAGAACGAGATGACCACCCGCGAGGGCGTGTTCGCCGGCGGCGATGCCGTTACCGGTGCTGCTACCGTCATCCTGGCCATGGGCGCAGGCAAGAAGGGCGCCGCAGCCATTGATGCATTCCTGAGCAAGTAAGATTATGTAAACGAATCCCCTCCGATTTATCGGAGGGGATTTTGCTATGTCGCAAAAGAGGACGATTGTTGCATTCGTAACCGTAGGGGCGGCTATCAGCCGCCCGTGCGGAACTTCCCGGAACTATGCAAAAATCCGATGCGAGTTCGTTTCATTTATCGAATTCACATTGGATATCAAATTATCTTGGGTGCATTCTGTGGGGGCGACTGATAGTCGCCCCCACGCGAAATATCAACAGTAATATATTCTTATTACAGCATTATCCCCACTGACAACTTCGAGCATAAGCGAGTAATATATCCCGATTCCCGCGTTATGTGCCAAGCGGTCAATCAGCATGGAATATAGTTCGTGCAATTGATTGACAGACAAGATGCACTTTGCTATACTTTAACATGTAAAATTATGTGCCGGGAGGGACAGCAATGCAGATAAATGTATTGGAATATCTGGAAAAAACCGCTGCGCGGGTGCCGGAAAAAACGGCTTTGACCGATGATATTGATTCCTTTTCCTATGCCGAGACCCTCTCCATGGCAAAGCGCATCGGCACTTCCCTGCTGGGTGAAATCACCAGTGGTCAGCATGTGGGCATTTTCATGGAAAAGTGCGCCCGAACCGTGGCGGTTTTCTTTGGCGTGGCCGAGGCGGGCGGATGCTACTGCGTGCTGAATAACGAACTGCCGCCTGTGCGCCTGAACCAGATTGTGGAGGTTCTCTCCCCTGCTCTGATTCTGACCACGGAGGCACTGAAACCGCAGGCGGAGGAAATTTTTTCCGGGCAGAAGCTTCTGACGCTGGAAGCCATGCTGGAGGTGCCCGCTGATGAAGCAGGGCTGAGAATCCGCCGCAGCCGCGCCATTGACACAGATCCTCTGTATATCAATTTTACCTCCGGCTCCACCGGTGTACCCAAGGGTATTCTGGTGGGACACAGGAGCGTTATCGACTTTATCGACTGCTTTACGGAGCTTTTCTCCATCACGCAGAACGATGTGATTGCCAATCAGGCACCTTTCGACTTCGATGTTTCCGTGAAGGACATCTATTCTGCCATCGCCGTGGGTGCAACGCTGGCGGTGATTCCGAGAAAACTCTTCTCCATCCCCACCGCGCTGGTGGATTTCCTGGACGAGAAGGGCACCACCACCATGATTTGGGCGGTATCGGCTCTGTGTTTGCTGACTACCTTTCATGCGCTGGAATACAAGACCCCTGCCTCCATCAATAAGATTCTCTTCTCCGGCGAGGTCATGCCGCTAAAGGCTTTGCGCCAGTTTCGCAAGCACCTGCCGGATGCAACCTATGTCAATGTCTACGGTCCCACGGAGATTACCTGCAACTGCACCTACCACATTCTGGAAAAGGAGCGGGACTATGCCGCGGGCATTCCCATCGGCATCCCCTTCCCCAATGAAGATGTATTCCTGCTGGACGGGGAGAACCGCCGAGTGGAAGAAGCCGGCATCGAGGGTGAAATCTGCGTCCGCGGAACGGCGCTGGCGCTGGGCTATTTAGAAAACGAGGCTCAGAATGCCGCCCACTTCGTTCAGAACCCTCTGAATCCCCGTTACCCCGAGCGAATCTACCGCACCGGCGACTTGGGGCGGTACAATGAACTGGGCGAGCTGGTTTTCAGCGGACGAAAGGATTTCCAGATTAAATATATGGGTCACCGCATCGAGCTGGAAGAAATCGAGCGGGAGATGGGAGCCATTACCGGGGTGGAGCGGTGCTGCTGCGTTTTTGAGGAGAAGCGCTCCCGCCTCATGGGCTTCTATATCGGCGCTGTCGAGAAGGATGCTCTGCACGAACAGATGAAAGCCAAGCTTCCTGCCTTTATGGTGCCGGGTATTCTGCGTCAGGTGGAGGAATTTCCCCTGAATAAGAACGGAAAAATCGACCGCAAAGCACTGGCGGAAAGTGTGGCAAGAAGATGAAAGACATTCTGACACAGGAAAACGGCAGTGCCTATGTGTTTTCCGAAAAGGCACTCATTGCCCGGATGGAATCGCTTCGTGCCCGGCTTCCCGGGGGAATTGAAATTGCCTATGCGGTAAAGGCCAATACCTTCATCACAAAGTTTTTGAACCCCTTGGTGGAAAAATTCGAGATTTGTTCCCCCGGCGAGGCACAGATTTGTGATGCGCTGGGCATTCCATCAGAAAAATGCGTGATTTCCGGCGTTTACAAGACACCGAATGCCATTGAGAAAATGGTTGCTTCCTCCGATGGGCGCACTTATACGGTGGAGTCGCTGACCCAGCTGAAGCTCCTTGATGCACTGTCGCGCCGATATGATAAGCGCCTGCGGGTACTCCTGCGGCTGACCAATGACAGCCAGTTCGGCATCAATGATGTGGAAATCTGCGACATTGTTTCCCATGGGGAGTGCTATCCCAAACTGGACTTTGCGGGGATTCAGTTCTTCTCCGGCACCCAGAAAACCTCCCTTAAAAAGCTCACCCGGGAGATTGCCATGCTGGATGAATTCTTGCAGAAACTGGAAACCGAATTCGGCTTCCGTGCCCGGGAGCTGGAGTACGGCACGGGCTTCCCGGTTGCCTACTTTGGCGAGGATTTGCAGGAGGAAGCACTGCTTTCCGGTTTTGCGGATGCTGTGAATGCCATGGTGTCCAAGCCGAAGCTGACCATTGAACTGGGACGCTTCATTGCCGCCTGCTGCGGCCGCTACTACACCCGAGTGGTGGATGCCAAGTGCAATAAATCCCAGGACTACCTTCTGGTGGACGGCGGTATGCACCATCTGACCTACTACGGTCAGTTCATGGGCATGAAGTTGCCCAAGGTCACCATCTTGGGAAAAGAGAATGCCCCGGCTGAGAAAACCTATCATGTCTGCGGCTCCATGTGCTCCATGAATGACATTCTGGCAAAGTCCCTGCCCCTGCCCGCTGCGGACATCGGGGATATCCTGTGCTTTGCGAATACCGGTGCCTACTGCATGACGGAAGGTATGAGCCTGTTTTTAAGCCGTCAGCTTCCTCTGATTTTTCTGGAGGATGCTGCGGGAAATCTGACGATGGTTCGGGGGCCTTTTGAGACCGCCGAATTGAATACACCCCGATTTTGAAAGGAAAAGAAACAATGGAAGAGCTTCTGAACATTCTGGAGGACATCCAGCCCGATGTGGATTTTGAAAACGAAACCCGCCTGATTGACGACCATCTGCTGTCCAGCCTGTCCATCATTTCCCTGATTGGCGAACTGGAGGATGCTTTTGACATTTCCATTCCCGCCGTGGAGATTATCCCCGAGAACTTCAACAGCGCCAAGGCCATGATGGCCATGATTGAGCGCCTGCAGGACGAATAATGGGTGCGCTTTTTAGGTTACTTTCCCTGCGCATTCCCAAGCTGACAAGCTTTTTCTCGGCCTATTATCTGGTGCTTTTTCTTCCGGGGAGCATCCTTTTGTATGGTCTCGCACCGAAAAAATGCAGACCGTGGGTGCTGCTGGGGCTGAGCATGATGTTCTTCTGGCTCATCAGCGGGGAGCGGATTTTGTATCTGCTGCTGGCGATTTTCTGCATCTATTATCTGGGTCTGTGGCTGGATAAGCTGGCGCAAAGCCGGGATGCCGAGCTGAAGCAGGCGGAGAAAGGCGAGAAAAAAGCCATCCGAGAGCGCTGGACTGTAAAGATGCGTCGGGTGCTGCTGCTGGGACTGGCAGTGCTCTTCGGTGCCTTGGTCACAGTGAAGTATTCCGCATTTCTGGCTGAAAACGCCAATGCGGTTATGCATTGGATGAGATGTCCGGTGCAGCTTTCCGTCCCCGGGTTTGTTATGCCCATCGGCATCTCCTTTTTCACCATGCAGGCCTATGGATATCTGTTTGATGTCTACCGTGGCACGGTGAAAGCAGAGCGCAATATTGGGAAACTTTCGCTGTTTTTATCGTTCTTTCCCTGCATCGTGGAGGGCCCCATCTGCCGCTATAGCCAGACTGCCGAAAGCCTCTGGGAAGGAAAGGCGCTGAGCTATGACCGTTTTACCCGGGGTGCCCAGCGGATTGCTTTCGGAATGATGAAAAAACTGGTGGTCGCGGACAGACTCAATGCCTTTGTGGAAGCGGTCTTTGATAACGGTGTGAGCAATCAGGGCGGTGTTATGGCGCTTGCCGCCATCGCCTATACCTTCCAGCTGTACATGGATTTCTCCGGCAGTATGGATGCCGTCCTCGGCACCGGGGAAATCTTCGGCGTGGAGATTCCCGAGAATTTCCGTCAGCCCTTCTTTTCCCGCACGGTGTCCGAATTCTGGACACGCTGGCACATCTCTCTGGGCGGCTGGTTCCGGGATGTGATTTTCTACCCCGTGACCACCTCTGCGCACATGAAGAAGCTGACCTCCGCCGGCCGCAAGAAGCTGGGCAACCACTGGGGATCCCTGCTCACCAGCGGCATTGCGCTGCTGTGTGTGTGGCTGAGCAATGGCGCATGGCACGGCGCGGGCTGGAACTACATCTTCTTCGGCCTGTACCACTTCGTGATAATATTCACCGGTTCGGCGATTGCACCGTGGTGCAAGACCCTTTCGGATAAGCTTCGCATTGACCGGGGAAGCTCGGCGTTTCGGGTGTTCCAGACTCTGCGGACTGCCGTGCTCGTGGTCATCGGAGAGCTGTTCTTCCGGGCGACAACTCTGAGTCGGGGTATGCAGATGATGGGTGCCATCCTGACGAACTTCACCTTTTCCGACCTTGCTGTCAAGAATCTCTTCTTGGACAGTGCAGACTGCGTGATACTGCTTGTGACTGCCGCCATTGTCTTTGCCGTGGGGCTGAAAAAGGAGCAGGGAATGGATATCCGCGCTGCCCTCTCGGAAAAGAGTACGGCAATTCGCTGCCTGTGGCCGGCAGGGTTGGTGCTTTACATCATCATCTTCGGCGCATACGGACGGGGCTACATTCCTGTGAACCCCATGTATGCCAATTTCTGAGGTGGCGGGATGAAGAATATACAAAAACTTGCGCTGTTCCTCGGATTTCTGGCCGTGGCGCTGTGGCTGTGCGGCTTGATTCTCACTCCCAAGACCAATGCCCCCGATGGCGGCATCTACTATCCCGATGGCATGGGCATTCTGTCCGAGCCGACAGACTCCATCGATGTGCTCTTCATCGGTGACAGCGAGGTCTGCGCCGCATTTTCTCCCATGGAGCTATGGAAACACAGCGGAATCACGGCCTACGCCTGTAGCAGTGTGGATCAGCAGCTTTATGAGACGGAGGCAATCGCTTCCGTGGTGCTGAAAAATCAGCATCCCAAGGTGGTCATATTCGAGACCAATGTATTCTATCGCCACATGAACCGCACGGATGCCCTCATGGCGAAGGTAGACCGCGCAGTCCCGGCGATTCGCTACCATGACCGCTGGAAGACACTGACCCTGCGCGACTTTGACCCGCGCGCAGAATACAGTTATCACAATGCGCTCAAGGGATTCTACCCCAGCACGGAGGTGCAAGCCGCCGATACTGCGGATTACGGGCGGCCGGATGATGCAGTCAATCGTCCGAGCGCAATGAACGAGAAGTATATCCGTTCGCTTACGAAGATGTTTACCAATGCCGGAGCGCAGGTCATCTTTGTGACCTCTCCGAATACCATGAACTGGGATGCAACCCGCAGTAGTGGTGTGGCGGAGCTGGCACAGGAAATGGGTGTAACCTATATCGACATGAATGCCCTGCGTGAGGAAATTCCCATTGACTTTCAGACGGATACCCGGGACAAGGGCGACCACCTGAATACTGCGGGAGCCATCAAGGTGATGAATTTCCTGAACCGTTACCTTGCGGAGAATTTTGGCCTGCCCGACCATCGGGGACAGGCGGATTTTGCGCAGTGGGATGAAGACCTACAGGTTTATAATCAAATGATAGCCCGGTGAAAACACCCCGCGCCGTTCTCGGCGCGGGGTGTTTTGGGTGTGCAAAGGTATGTGGTTAAAGGAAGCACCAAAATAGTAGGTCATTGCGAGGAGCGCAGCGACGTGGCAATCCGTGTCCTAAACTCGTCGTTTTATGCGAACTCGGTTATAATTGCAACATTGAGATTGCCACGACCATTCTGCGGAATGGTCTCGCAATGACCGTCTATTTTACTGCTTTCTTAATTAATGAAAGATTCCTCATGTCAAATTCTGAATCCAACTGCCTTTTTTCAGTAGGTAATAGCCCAACACGCATTTGAAAACATCCATGCAGTTTACCATAATATAAATCGGAATAATGGGAAGCCCGGTAAACCGGGACAGACCATAGGCTACGGGCACGCTGCACACCCACACAAAGGCGCTGTCAAAGAGGAAAGTAATGAACGCCTGACCGCCGGAGCGCAGGGTAAAGTAGGTGGCGTTCAGGTAGGCGTGGAAGGGCATGAACATGGCGCAAATCATAATCAGCTCCGTTGCAAGATATCGCACATCCTCGGTGGTGTTGTAGATGCCCGGGAAGAAGATGCCCAGCACCACCATGCACGCCGAGCAGAAGAAGCCCGAGCAAACGGCGGTGAACAGGAGCTTTCGGTTGGTGTCGCGCAGCTCCCCTTCCCCGATTCCCGCGCCCAGCATCTGACCCATGATGATGCCCACGGCGTTGCCCATGGACAGGAACACTACGGAGGCCAGATTGCTCAGAGTGTTGCAGATGTTCATGGCAGGCACGACATCCAGACCGCAGGTGGAGTAGCACTGGTTGAGCAGGGCAATGCCCGTTGACCACAGAAATTCATTGGCAAGCAGGGGAAGCCCCTTGACGGCGATGTTTTTCAGAAGCGAACCGGGGATAAATGCCGAGCGGAAAGCCCCGGTGATAAAGGGATTCTTCACGGAATTGCGGTGTGTCCATCCGGCCACCAGCAGCAGTTCCACAAATCGGGAAATCACCGTTGCGATGGCGGCACCCTCCACGCCCATGGCGGGAGCGCCGAAGTGGCCGAAAATCAGGATGTAGTTCAGTATCAGATTCACACCCACGGCGGTGATGCCACCCACCATGGGCACGAAGGTCTGGCCGGTTTCGCGCAGAGTGCCCGAGTATGCGTTGGTCAGAGCAAAGGGCAGGAACCCGATTAACATAATATTGAGATATCGTAAACCATAGCCCAGGGCAGCGGCGGCATCCTCGGCGCTCCCCTCCCCTTGTAGGTAAAGTCCGCCCAGCACATCGCCTTTCAGGAAGAACAGCCCCATACCAAGCAGCGACAGCAGGCTCACGATGAAGACCTTGAAACGGAAGGTGTAGCGGATACCCTCATCGTCACGGCTGCCGTAGAACTGTGCGGTGAAGATACCCGCGCCGGAGCAGGCACCGAAGATGCACAGATTGAAGACGAACACCAGCTGATTCATAATGGACACGCCGGTCATGGGCATGGTTCCCATCTGACCGACCATGATGTTGTCGAGCAGGGAGACGAAGTTGGTGATGCCGTTCTGGATGATGATGGGGACGGCGATGGTGAAGGCTCTGCGGTAGAACGCCCGAGAGCCGATGAATTTTTCTTTCATGGTACCTCTTTTTCTCTAAAACGGAAAGTGTCTGAAAACAGCGTGATATTGCCCCCGGTTCCCGGGGGCAATCGTTTTGCATTTGTGATGTAACTACGATAGACGGTCAATGGGATAAACAGAGCATCCAAAACAGCGGGTCATTGCGAGGCATTCGCAGAATGCCTCGCAATCCGTAACCCCAAGTAATTACCCGAGGATGCTATCGTATAGGTCTTCCCATTTGGAATTCATGGATTCGACAAGCAGATTTTTTCGCTTGCGGTTCCAACTCTTAATTTGCTTTTCTCGCTCAATGGCGTCTAAGGGACTTGTACCGCATTCGTAGTAGACGAGCTTGTGGACTTTGTATTTGGCAGTAAAACTTTTGGGGTCAAGATTATTCCCGTGCTCCCATACCCGCTTTACCAAATTGTTGGTGACTCCGGTGTAAACCACAGTGCCGGTCTGATTTGACAGGATATATACAAAGTATTGCATGATTTAAGAATATGGGATTGTGTATGCAGGCAGACGGATTGCCACGACCATTCTGCGGAATGGTCTCGCAATGCCCCTCCCTTGAGGGGGTATCTTACAGCTCCTTGCCGCCGAGGAACACACGGCGGGATTCGTACTTATCATCGGTGACGATGAAGTCGGCAAACTTGCCCTCCGTGATGGAGCCGACACAGCCCTCCGCCGCGATGGCGCAGGCGGGGTTATAGGTGCAGGCGCGGATGGCGGTCTCTTCGGGGATGTTCCAGCTCACCACATTTTTCAGGCACTGCCACATGGTGGCGGCAGAGCAGCAGATGGTGCCGTCAGCGAGTCTGCCTACACCGTTTACCAGCTGACCCTGCTGGCCGCCGATGTCGAAGTAGTCACCGTTGTTCAGACCTGCGCAGCGGCCGGAGTCGGAAATCACAATCATGCGCTCAGCGCCGAATGCGGAGAATGCAAACCGCACGGAGGCGGGGTGGATGTGGAAGCCGTCACAGATGATTTCGGCTTTTACATTGGGATTCTCCACCGCGGCGGGGATGGCACCGGGGTTGCGGTGGTGGATGGCGGGCATGGCGTTGTAGAGGTGGGTCAGGTGGGTTGCACCGGCATCGTAGACGGCCTTGGCATCGTCATAGGTGCAGTCGGTGTGGGCAACGGACACGGTGCAAAGCTTGCTTGCCTTCTCGGTGAATTCCACCGCGCCGGGAAGCTCGGGGGCAAGGTCAACGATGCGAACAAGACCGCCGCAGCCGTCATAGAGCTTTTTGAAAGCCTCGAAGTCCGGCTGGCGCAGATATTCGGGGTTCTGAGCGCCGCGCTTCTTGTAGGAGAAGAAAGGCCCCTCCATGTTAATGCCCATCATGCGGGCGGCACCGGCGGGGGCTTCGGCCTTGAGCTGCACGGCGGTGGCGAAGGCTTTCTCCAGCACATCGTAGGGCAGGGTCATGGAAGCGGGAGCCACGGAGGTCACACCCTGGGAGGCGTAAAAGACCATCATTTTCTTGAGGCCTTCGTAGTCGCCGTCGGACAGGTCGTAGCCGGAGTTGCCGTGGGTGTGCACATCAATCAGGCCGGGGATAACCTTGGCACCGCCCAGGTCGATGGCATCGGCGGGCACGGCCTCGGGCAGGATTTTTCCGAATTTTCCGTCCACAACCTCAAAAGCACCCTCGTGGAAGCGGAAATCATCACAGAAAATTTTTGCATTTTTGTAGAACATACGGCGTTACTCCTTTATTTATATAGTATATGGGGTTGAATATGGAATGTAATTGAATTTTGATTTTCCGGTGATTTGCGGCATGCACCAATATACCTCCCTCCGGGAGGGTAGCGTAGCGAATTTGAATAACAGTCATTGCCGGTGGCAATGACACCGTAGTGAAAGTGGCATCGCCAACGGCGATGACGGAGGGAGCCCGGCGAAATGTGTCGATTACATCGGCAAACGGATGAATGGTCAAGATGTCGCCGCTCTCCCTCAGTCTCGCTGACGCTCGACAGCTCCCTCCCGGAGGGAGCTATAGGTGCGGCGGTATAATCAAACGGAGGGAGCTATAGGCGCGGCAATAAAATTAATCTACCCCGATGAATTACCCATTTGCTTTTTTACAGCAATGTCAACCGCTTCACAAACCTCACGAAAACGACTATTCACATCTGCGTTAGAAAATCGGATGACCTTCAATTCCATTGCCTCAAGTTTCAATGTTCTGGCATTGTCATACGCAAGCCCGGCGGATTCAAAATGCTGGCTACCGTCAATCTCTATGATAAGCCTTGCTTTGTGGCAATAGAAATCGGCAATAAAGGAATCAACGACTTTCTGGCGCTGAAAACGGACGGGATAACCTCTTAAAAACTGATACCACAGCCGATTTTCCTGCGGTGTCATTTCTTTCCGTAGGTTTCTTGCAGTAGGAATCAGGTCTTGCCGATATGTCAGGGACATGACTGCCACCCCCGGTTTTGTTTAGTCTGAGGAAATGAGAGCGTTTTTCTTTTTGCCCTGCATTTGCGGCGTTCTTTTATATACCTCCCTCCGGGAGGCGTTTGCGGTGCGCACCAATATACCTCCCTCCGGGAGGGTAGCGTAGCGAATCTGAATAACAGTCATTGCCGGTGGCAATGACACCGTAGTGAAAGTGGCATCGCCAACGGCGAAGACGGAGGGGGCTACGGGTGCACCAATATACCTCCCTCCGGGAGGGAGGTGGATTCGCAGTCGATAGACTGCGAAGACGGAGGGAGCTCGGCGAGATGTGCCGTATATATTGGCAGATGGATGAAAAGTTAAGTTGTCGCCGCTCTCCCTCAGTCTCGCTGACGCTCGACAGCTCCCTCCCGGAGGGAGCTATGGGTGCGGCGGTATAATCAAACGGAGGGAGCCGCGGGGGACAGTGAGAGCGGTAACAAAATGTAACAATCTGCAATAAACAGGTGGGATTTCTGCTTTCATAGTACCATGTCGGGCAGTAAAAAGCAATCGGATTTTGCGGATTTCGGCGGGAATCGGCGCCTTTCGGGGCACAAACAGAATGTTTGTATAAAAGTTTCAAAATAATCTTTTCGGTTAAAAAATGATATTATACAAGTAAAAATAAAACAGAAATAGCATATAATGTAAAAATATGAAATAAAATACATTTACATATTTACCGCATTGAAATAAATTTTGTAATCTTTTGTAAAATTTGTATTGACTTTTGGAATGCTCATGTGTATAATGCAGCTATGAATATAAAGTCGTGGGGACTAGGTGTCCCCGAAAGGCGGCGCCCGGGGGTGTGACCCGGGAGTCACCCGACATAAAATTCCATTAACTATATTTATATATAGGAGGAAAAATTGAATGAGAACAGTAAGTAAGAAAGTTTTAAGCCTTCTGCTGGTTGCCGTTCTGGTGCTGTCTGCAATTCCCTTTGCGGCCTTTGCGGTTGACCCCTGCACCCATCCGAGTGATCGTGTAACGCATAATGAGCAAAAAGATGAAACCTGTACAGAGGTTGGCTACTCGGTAGAGAACTGGTACTGTGAAGACTGTGACAAGTATTTTAGCAATGCGGAATGCACCACAGAATGTACATCGAGCCCTGTGATTGCAGCGCGTCACCACCTGGTTCGCCACGCTGCTGTCGCCGCGGACTGTAAAAAAGGCACTCCCGGTTATGCGGCATATGACATGTGTGACCGTACTGGGTGCGGCGCTATGTTCGCTGTGGATAGTCAGGGCAATACCGGCAATGCCATCACTGCTCCTGCTTCCATTCCCGCAGTTCACACCGATGCCAACAATGACGGTGTCTGCGATGTGTGCGGTGATTCCATCAAGTGCACCATCACCTTTAAGATTCAGAGAGTGAAAGCCAATGGAACCGTAGAGGTTGAGAATGTTCCTCTGGCTTCCAATTCCATCAGCATTAAGCAGGGCGAGAAGATGGGCAATCCCGTGGTTGCTCCCGAGTGCCCCAGAGGTTATGCCTATGACCGTCTGAACAACTCCGTCTGGACTATGGTGGAGAAAAACGGTTCCGCTGTGACCAATGGCGGCTCTTACAGCAAGGATAATGTTGTCACCGTGGACATGAAGACGGTGACTTACCTCGCAATCCAGAGAGAGCAGACTGTGAACCTGACCGTTGCTTTCCGCAAGGGTAACACCGAGTATACCTACTGCACTATCCCTAATATCTCCTACTCCGAGACGATTGATGGCAATAAAAATGCAATCTCCGTCTACGAGTATATTACAAAGCACGATGTGAATGGCAATCCTGCAACCGGAGATGCTACAATCAAGGATGGCTTCATTAAAGCATTTAACAGCAAGAGCATTACCACCAACAGCGGCGGCATTGTGGATGTGACCGGCTTCACATGGACAAATGACCAGAAGTTCCTGTCTGCTACCACCAATAATCCCATCAATGACGGCGCACTGAAGCTGAATATTAACCTCGGCATTGCCAACCCCGATGTCAAGGTTTACGCCAATCTGAAGGAGAAGACCTCTTTCGAGATTACTTTCTCCCCCATGTCTCCCTATAATTCCTCTGCCTCTGTTCAGGGCAACTTCGGCAAGAAGACGGTCACCCTCAATAGTGTGCTGTCCGGCCTGCCCACCCCCACCTGCACCGGCTATGTGTTCATGGGCTGGTATGACG
>JAZRVX010000263.1:0-1236 GCA_045599455.1 Faecousia sp.
GAGTGGGAGGCACGGCTTGCCGATGACGGCACCTCGTGGCTACAGATGAAACCGAGCGACGGTCTCTGGATCGTCCTGTACGACGATGCCGGGCAGTCCATGACGTTCCCGCAGCTAGCCGCACTGCAGATCAGCCAAGATGCGACCGGGACAGTTAGCTTATCGGGACTGGATGCGACGACATGGAAGCTCTGCGCGGAACTGGACCCATCCTCAGACGCAGACATATTTAACAGCACCAAGATACAAACCATTGACTCAGCGTGCTCTGAAATTTGCTCGACCTGCGGTGTAACCTACTCAGGCACTAATGTCACGGCGTCGATGTATGGCATCGGCACAGTAAGCGGCACGGCGATGAACACGCTGGACAGGGTGCTGGGGCTATTTAACTACGAGTGGATAGTGGACACGTCAAACCGGCTGTGCGTATATCCGCTGCTGTGGCAAAGCGCGGGCACAACTAAGAGCTTGCCGATGCTATCGGCGCGGCACACCCGCGACTTCGAACAGCGCAAGACCTCGATGACCTTCAGCAAGTATTTGTCGCTGGCGGCAGGCTCTGGGGGCACTAGAGTGACGGCGGAGAATGGCACGCAGAAAGCGTACCAGTACACGTTTGCCACAACTGATAATGTTAAGTATATAGGATGGTCGGCGGAGACAATTTGCTATTGTATACCATTCGCATTTAATGCCCACTACACCAAGATTAAAGTAGTTGACTGGGGCATTAGCTCTGGATGGAAACTTGAATTGTACCAGGGCTATCCAGACATTTATAACAATGAATTGGCTGAAGGATCCAGCGTCGTTAATAATCTGACGCGAGAGGGTGATGAGGCTATCGCCACCGGCCATGGTTACTTTACGCACGCCCGGA
Source organism: Faecousia sp. (assembly GCA_045599455.1). Lineage (GTDB taxonomy): Bacteria > Bacillota > Clostridia > Oscillospirales > Oscillospiraceae > Faecousia. Next base: position 884 of record JAZRVX010000263.1, read on the forward strand.
TATGCAAAACTTTCACCTATCGGAAGACTCGTGATTTTACAGACCCCTTTTACAATGTAAATTTTACAGGACGAGAATTCCCAACCAGCGGCGGAATGCAAGCTACGCTGCAGTGCTACACAGATGAAGATGCTGACATGGATGACCCCGAAACGTTTAGCTATGAATATGATACCGGACGTACCCCAGAGAATCCCGATGAGAATGTGGTCAGCGACACACTGTGGACAAGTAAGTCGCAATGCCAGTCCTTGGCACCGGGCCAGATGTGGGCCAATAACCGGTCTAGCCACTGCGTGGACTATGTGGGGCCATGGGTGCTTGATCTCCATGTGCGCGACTGCATACGCCAT
>JAZRVX010000264.1:0-2277 GCA_045599455.1 Faecousia sp.
AGTGAAGGAGCAAAAAGACTATGGATTTTCATCTGACCAAAGAGCATCTGCTGGTCCGGAAGATGTACCGTGACTTTGCAGAGACCGAAGTCAAGCCCCTGGCTGAGGAAATCGATGAGGAAGAGCGCTTCCCCATGGAGACCGTCGAAAAGATGGCCAAGCTCGGCATGATGGGCATTTACTTCCCCAAGGAATATGGCGGCGCAGGCGGCGACGTGCTGAGCTATGCCATGTGCGTTGAGGAACTGGCCAAGGTCTGCGGCACCACCGCCGTCATCGTTTCCGCGCACACCTCTCTCTGCTGCGCCCCCATTTTCGAAAATGGTACGGAAGAGCAGAAGATGAAGTATCTGCCTGACCTGCTCTCCGGCAAGAAGATCGGCGCCTTCGGTCTGACCGAGCCCAACGCCGGTACTGACGCTTCCGGCCAGCAGACCACTGCCGTTCTCGAGGGTGACCACTACGTTCTCAACGGCTCCAAGTGCTTCATCACCAACTTCGACGCCGCTTCCACCTTCGTCGTGTTCGCCATGACCGACAAGAAGGCCGGCAACCACGGCATCTCCGCTTTCATCGTTGAGAAGGACTTCCCCGGCTTCTCCGTCGGTAAGCACGAGAAGAAGATGGGTATCCGCGGCAGCGCCACCGGCGACCTGGTCTTTGAAGACTGCATCGTCCCGAAGGAAAATCTCCTCGGCAAGGAAGGCGAAGGCTTCAAAATCGCCATGAAGACGCTCGACGGCGGCCGTATCGGTATCGCTTCCCAGGCCCTCGGCCTTGGCGAAGGCGCCGTGAACGAGGCTGTCAAGTACACCAAGGAGCGCGTTCAGTTCAAGCGTCGTCTGTCCCAGTTCCAGAACACCCAGTTCCAGCTCGCTGACATGCACTGCCGTATGCAGGCCGCTCAGTACCTGGTCTATGCCGCCGCTATGAAGAAGCAGAACCATGAGGATTACTCCATGGACGCTTCCATGGCCAAGCTCTTCGCTGCTGAAGCCGCTTCCGACGTCACCCGTCGTGCCGTCCAGCTCTTCGGTGGTTACGGCTACACCCGTGAGTATCCCGTTGAGCGCATGATGCGCGATGCGAAGATCACCGAAATCTACGAAGGTACTTCCGAAGTCCAGCGTATGGTCATCGCCAAGTATCTCGGTGTGAACTAAGTAAGGAGGTAAAGATACAATGAAGATTCTTGTTTGCGTTAAGCAGGTCCCCGATACCTCCGGCAGACTCGCCGTGAATCCGGACGGCACTCTGAACCGTGCCCTGATGCAGACCATCATCAACCCCGACGACATGAACGCCGTTGAGGCCGCTCTCAAGCTCAAGGACGAGCTCGGCTGCAAGGTCACGGTCGTCACCATGGGTCCTCCCCCCGCAGAAGGCATGCTGCGTGAGCTGATGGCCATGGGCGCTGATGACGGTTATCTGATTTCCGGCCGTGAATTCGGCGGCTCCGATACCTATGCTACCTCCCAGATCATTGCCGCCGGTCTCGACACCATCGGCATTGACGATGACGATATCATCTTCTGCGGCCGTCAGGCCATCGATGGCGATACCGCGCAGGTCGGTCCCCAGATCGCTGAAAAGCTGCATCTGCCCCAGATCACCTACGCTGCCGACATCAAGAAGGAAGGCAACACCCTTACTGTCAAGCGTATCCTTGAGGATGGCTACATGACCATCAAGGCCAAGACTCCGTGCCTCATCACCTGCATCAAGGAACTCAACACCCCGCGTTACATGTCCGTTTCCGGTGTGTTCGAAGCCTACTCCAAGCCCATGACCGTCCTGGATTATCCCGCCCTGAAGGATAACCCCCTGATCGACCTGACGACCATCGGCCTGAGCGGCTCCCCCACGAACATCCTCACCTCCTTCACGCCTCCCCAGAAGGAGCCCGGCAAGATGCTCGAGGGCAACGACATGAAGACCTGCGAAGAGCTCGCCGGTATTCTGCTCGCCAAACACATCATTTAAGGAAAGGAGATTATGAACAATGCGTACTAAAGTTGCACTTGCCAATCCCAACTATGACTCCTCCAAGATCGCGGAGTTCAAGAATGTTTGGGTTTTCTGTGAACAGCGCCAGGGCCAGATGATGCCCACCTCTTTCGAGCTCATTTCCGAGGGCCGCAAGCTGGCCGACGAACTGGGTGTGAACCTCTGCGGCCTGCTGCTCGGCGACAATGTCGACGGTATCGCCAAGGAGCTCGGCGGCTACGGTGCCGACGAAGTCATCGTCTGCAACAGCCCGCTGCTCAAGAACTACAC
>JAZRVX010000265.1:0-2409 GCA_045599455.1 Faecousia sp.
CGGAAACAAGGAGCAGCAGGACTTTACCCGCGCCGTCCGCGCACTCACGAAGGCATACGATCCCATGCGCCCCGTCATCACGAACGACGGCTGGGAGCACACCTCGTCCGACATCCTCACGCTGCACGATTACTTCGGCAGCGGCGCCGGGATGCGTCCCCGCTACGACGACAAGGGACTTGCGCGCATCCTGAATAATCAAATCGCACACGGCGGCTTCAAGCTCGCCCTTGCGCAGGGCGTCGACTATGCGGGTCAGCCCATCATCATCAGCGAGTACGGCGGCATCGGTCTTCAGGGCAGCGAGGGCTGGGGCTATAACGACAAAGCCGCCGGTGAGGACGCGCTGATTGCCAAGTACGACGATATGACCTCTGCCATCAAGTCCATTCCCGCCGTGCTGGGCTACTGCTACACCCAGCTGACCGACGTGGAGCAGGAGCAGAACGGTCTGCTCGACGCGGACCACAAGCCCAAGGTGGATCTCAAGAGGATCAAAGCCATCAACGACAAATAACCCATCCGGAGGGTGCGCCGGTACGGTGCAAGTAAGACAGCAAGGTGAAAGTCCTTGTCCGGCAAAGCGCAGCGAGCAGCCGGTACACAGCCTTGGAGCCGAAGCCGCGAGGTGAGGTTTAAGCGTAGGCAGTGGAGTGCGAGAGCCGCAATGGGAAACCGTGAAGCGATTCAGCCCCGTAAGACATACAGAACGGAAGTCGAGGTAATCCTCCATACCGCAGGCAGAAAGAACCGACCGCAAGCGCGAGGTCGGGGAGAATCCGTCGGGGTCAATAGAGCGTGGCGAGCGCACAAGGGAATACTTGCATACCCGGGAGGTCTGCCGATTTCCGTGAAAACGGTAGGCGCGCCACAAGATTTTGTAAATCGAGGGCGTGACGATGAGTCGGCAGAAGTCGGACTGCTTCATAGTAGCGATGAAATCGACGAAAGCCGAGGGAGCGAAGGGAGCAGCAAATCAGCAATTTCCAAAGCGAAGCACGAGTAACACAGGAGGTTACAAAGAGCGTGGAACATGAACTGAAAGAAATAAGGTACCAGTCCAGAACCTACGCAAGGCTTGAAACATTGATGAATCGTGTCAATGAGGCAAGCATCAAAGAGGCACACAGGCGACAGATGAAGAACAAGGCAGTCGGAGTGGACGGGATAACGAAAGAGGAATACGGACAGAGGCTGGACGAAAACGTGGCAGACCTGATAGCAAGGATGAAACGATTCAGTTACAAGCCCTTGCCCGTGCGCAGAGTATATATCCCCAAAGCGAATGGGAAGCTGCGCCCGCTCGGAATCCCCGCATATGAGGACAGACTTGTCCAAAGCGTGATGGCTGACCTGCTGAACGACGTCTATGAGGAGAGATTTCTTGACTGCTCCTACGGATTTCGTCCGGGACGGAATGCGCATCAGGTGGTGCGGTTCATCAATCAGACCATCATGACAAAGAAGGTCAACTATGTGCTGGAAGCAGACATCAAGGGATTCTTTGACAATGTGAACCACGATTGGATGATGAAGTTTCTGGAGCATGACATAGCGGATAAGAACTTTCTTCGCTACGTCAAGCGGTTTCTGATTGCGGGAATCATGGAAGGAACCGAACGGAAGGAAAGCGACAAAGGGACGCCGCAGGGCGGGCAGATTTCGCCGGTACTGGCGAATGTGTACCTGCACTATGTGCTGGACTTGTGGTATGACAAGGTCATACGCACCCGGTGCAAAGGTGAAGTGTACTATGTGCGGTATGCGGATGATTTTCTGATGCTGTTCCAGTATGAAAACGAGGCGCGGGAGGTCATGGAAGCCTTGAAGCCGCGGCTTGGAAAATTCGGGCTGGAAGTGGCAGAGGACAAGACGCGAATCCTGCCGATCGGGAGATTCAAGGGGACAAAGGACGACTTTGATTTTCTTGGATTTACATTCTTCAATACGCACACGCGGGAAGGAAAGTACAGACTGGGCGTGCGGACGAGCAAGAAGAAACTGAAAGCAAAGAAACAGACCGTCAAGAAGTGGCTGCATGAGAATATGCACAAGCCGATTGCGAACACGATGCAGACAATCGAGCGAGCCTTGCAGGGACATTTCAATTACTACGGAGTGAACGGCAATCTGACGCAGTTATACAAGTTCTGGAAGTATGTCAAGTACACCTACTACAAGGTGCTGAACAAAAGGCACCAGAAGAGAAGTATGCGATACAAGGCATATTTGCGGATATGGAACTACTACGTCACCGAGCCGCACCTGACGAAGGACATCTGGAACTGGAAACCGACGCCGGTTTGAAGAGCCGTATGCGGAAAAACCGCACGTACGGTTCTGTGAGGGGTGACAGGCAAGCCTTTCACATGAATAATTTGAAAGGAGTGTCGAGTTTGCCTACTCGAC
>JAZRVX010000266.1:0-6726 GCA_045599455.1 Faecousia sp.
TGCGACGAACAGCGGCTGACGCCGAGCAGGCGGGGACAAGCCCCGCCCCTACACTGGATACTGTTTACTGTCTACTGACTACTGGCTACTTGGCTTGCATCACAAGGTTCTCCCGGCAGCGCCGGGAGAACTGACGGCTGATGGCTGGCAGCTTAACAATTTATTTACGGTTATTTCCAATTTGCCTCTTGCTTTTTTCCCGGGTGTGCGGTATTATGTATTAGCACTCCGGAGGTCGGAGTGCTAAGAATGTAGAATCGCGGCGAACAGCCGCTGGCTAATAGGAGGTACTATTTATGAAACTGAAGCCTATGGCAGACAATGTCCTGCTGAAGCAGACCGAAACCCAGGAGACTACCAGCTCCGGCATCATCCTCGCCACCACCAACAAGGAAAAGCCCGCTATCTACGAGGTCGTTTCCGTTGGCCCCGGCACCAAGGATGTGACCATGACCGTTTCCGTGGGTGACAAGGTTGTTGTCGGCAAGTTTGTCGGCACCGATATCACCCTGGACAAGGTGGAGTACAAGTTCGTCAAGCAGGATGACATCCTGGCTGTCGTCACTGACTAAGGAGGAAAATCACTATGGCAAAACTGATTGTTTACGGCGAAGAAGCCCGCAAAAAGCTGGAGTCCGGCATTGACCAGCCGGCCAATACCGTTAAGGTAACCATCGGCCCCAAGGGCCGCAACGTGGTTCTGGGCAAGAAGTACGGCTCTCCCCTGATCACCAACGATGGCGTGACCATCGCCAAGGAAGTGGAGCTGGAGGATCCCTTTGAGAACATGGGTGCCCAGCTGATCCGCGAGGTTGCTACCAAGACCAATGATGTTGCCGGTGACGGCACCACCACTGCTACCCTGCTGGCGCAGGCCATCACCCGTGAGGGTCTGAAGAACCTGTCCGCCGGTGCCAACCCCATGGTTATGCGCAAGGGCATGGAGAAGGCTGTTGCCGCCGCCGTTGCCGCCATCAAGGCAAACTCCGTCCCCGTGAACGGCTCCGATGATATCGCCCGTGTCGGCACCGTTTCCTCCGGTGACGAGTCCATCGGCGCACTGATTGCTCAGGCCATGGAGAAGGTGGGCACCGAGGGTGTCATCACCATCGAGGAGAGCAAGACCGCCGAGACCGAGCTGGAAGTGGTTGAGGGCATGCAGTTTGACCGCGGCTACATCTCCCCCTACATGGTCACCGACACCGACAAGATGGAAGCCGTTCTGGACGATGCTTACCTGCTGATTACCGACAAGAAGATTTCCTCCATTCAGGAGATTCTGCCCATTCTGGAGCCCATCGTCAAGTCCGGCCGCAAGCTCGTCATCATCGCTGAGGATGTGGACGGCGACGCTCTGGCAACTCTGCTTCTGAACCGTCTGCAGGGTCGCTTCAATGTGGTGTGCGTCAAGGCTCCCGGCTTCGGCGACCGCCGCAAGGAAATGCTGCAGGATATCGCAATTCTCACAGGCGGCACCGTGATTTCCAGCCAGCTGAGCATGGAGCTTACCGATGCCCAGATGACTGACCTTGGTCACTGCCGTCAGGTGGTCGTCACCAAGGACACCACCACCATCGTGGACGGTGACGGAACTTCCGAGGCTGTTGCAAACCGCGCCCACATGATTCGCGCCGCCATTGCAACCACCACCTCCGACTACGACCGCGAGAAGCTCCAGGAGCGTCTGGCAAAGCTGAGCGGCGGCGTGGCCGTCATCAAGGTCGGTGCCCAGACCGAGGTCGCCATGAAGGAGAAGAAGCTGCGCGTTGAGGATGCTCTGAACGCCACCCGCGCCGCTGTGGAGGAAGGCATCGTGGCCGGCGGCGGCACCGCTCAGGTCAATGCCATCGGCGCTGTGGAGGAGCTGATTGCCACCCTGCACGGTGACGAGAAGACCGGCGCTAAGATTATCGCAACCGCTCTGCAGGCACCTGTCCGCCAGATTGCCGAGAACGCCGGTGTGGACGGCTCCGTGGTATTCGAGAAGATTCGCTCCTGCGGCAAGGTCGGCTTCGGTTACAACGCCTATACCGAGGAGTATGTGGATATGATTCCCGCCGGCATCGTTGACCCCACCAAGGTCACCCGCTCCAGCCTGGAAAATGCCGCCTCCATTGCCTCCTGCGTGCTGACCACCGAGAGCCTGGTCGTTGACAAGCCCGACCCCGCCGCTGATGCAGCCGCCGCTGCCGCTGCCGGTCAGGCCGGAATGTACTAATAGGCATCAAACATCGGTTTTTCAGCCACCGGGATTTCCCGGTGGCTGTTTTAATACTCACAGGAAACTGACGCCTGAATCCTGAAAAAACTGTTGACAAATCGTAACTTTTCAGGTATTATAATACGGCTCAGCGAATGAGCAATCCTTGCTCACGGCGCGACCGTGGGCCAAAAGTCCAAAAGGAGGTGCAATCAACATGGCTAAGATCACCGGCAAGTACGAGGTGCTCTACATCATCGACCCTGCACAGGGCGAGGAGGGCATCAAGGCTCTGGTAGAAAAGTTCAAGGCAATGGTGGAGGCGGAGGGTACTCTGTCTAACATTGACGAGTGGGGCAAGCGTCGTCTGGCTTACGAAATCAATGATTTGACCGAGGGCTACTATGTTCTGATGAACATGGAAACCAAGCCCGAGTTCCCCGCAGAGCTGGAGCGTGTGATGAAGATCACCGACGGCGTCCTGCGCTGCCTGACCACCGCAGTGGAGGAGTAATCGAATGCTCAACCACATTGTTGTCATGGGTCGCCTGACCCGTGATCCCGAGCTCCGCCGCACCGGCAGCGGTATCGCCGTCACCAGCTTTTCTCTGGCTGTTGACCGCGACTTCGCCCCCCGTGATGGTGGCGAGCGGGAAACCGACTTCATCGACTGTGTCGCTTGGCGTCAGACCGGAGAGTTCGTCTCCAAGTATTTCACCAAGGGCCGCATGGCGGTGGTGTCCGGTCGGCTGCAGATTCGCAGCTGGACCGATAAGGACGGCAACAAGCGCCGTACTGCTGAAATCGTGGCAGACAATGTCTACTTCGGCGACAGCAAGCGCGACGGAAATGAGAGCTACTCCGGCAATTCCTACGGTAATTCCGGCTATTCTGCTCCTGCCGCTCCTGCCTACGGCAGCTATACCGCACCCAGTGCTCCTCCCGCATCCGATTTCGCGATGATGGAAGACGATGATGCACAGCTGCCCTTCTGAAACTTTTCTACTAGATTTTGAAGGAGGTAATTTCCATGGCTAACGAACAGCGTATGCGTCAGCGCAAGCGTAGAAAGGTCTGCGCTTTCTGCGTGGATAAAGTGAATGGCATTGACTACAAGGACACTGCCAAGCTCCGCCGTTACCTGTCTGAGCGCGGCAAGATTCTGCCCCGCCGTACCACCGGTACCTGCGCTGAGCATCAGCGTGACCTGACCACCGCTATCAAGCGTGCTCGTCAGATTGCTCTGCTGCCCTACGTCACTGACTGATATGTGTCTCGAAAATCCCGCTTGCTTGGCCGGCTCGATTTTTTTGCTTAAATGGGGTAATTCCATTATGCCCCGGTGAATCATGGGAACGATAAAGGAAGCTTTCATCGATTAAGGAAATCTTTCGATAGAGGGTCATTGCGAGGAGCATGAGAATCATGCGACGCGGCAATCCGCGCCCCCATAATCTACAGTTTTTGAGCCTATATCGTCATACACGAAATATTTGGGGAAACGGATTCCCACGACCGGTGTGCGCACCGGTCTCGGAATGACCGTCTATTTCAGTGCTTTCTTAATCAACGAAAGAACCCTTTCTCACACTTCCATATGCAAAAGCAGCGCCCGACTTGTGTCGGGCGCTGTTCAGACTGTCGAAAAACCTAAAATAGAAGGTCATTGCGAACCCAGTGCGCACACTGGGTGTGGCAATCCGTATCCAAAACCCCACAATTTTATCCAAATTCGGCACAAAATGAAACATTTGGGAGAACGGATTAGCTTTGCATTCCCTTCGGTCACCACGGTCGCTGACGCTTCCCTCAGAATGACCGACTTTTTTGACACGCTGAACAGCGCCCGACCTGTGTCGGGCGCTGTTTTTGAAAACTATGTAATCAAATCTGAATGTCATCAAACTCAGCGGACAGCTGCTTCTGATTGTTCAGGAACTCACGAGCCTTCTTAATCTGGCTCAGGGTCAGCTCCTCCTGCTCGGCGGGCTTCTCACGGTAGCTCAGAGTAATCTGGTCATAGGGGATATTGACATTGTTGGTGTCAAAAATCAGCTTAATCTCGCGGTTCAGGTCACGCTGCACCTGGAACTTGTCCTCTTCCTTGGTCTTGGCGATGACCTTGACCACCACGGAGGAAGCGCCCAGCTCGCTGATGCCCTTGTAGAAGGGGCCTTCCACAATGGCGGGGATGTGCTGGCGAATCAGGGGGAAGTTCTCGCGCAGGATGTTCTCCACGCGGACGATGGACTCGTCATACTCGATGCCCACCTCGCAGTTGGCGATGGAGAGCTTCTGGGTGTTATTGACGATGTTCGAAATCGAAGAGTTATTGATGATGTTGATGTTACCGGCGGCATCCTCAATGCGGGTGCGGCGCAGACCAATCTGATTGACAGTGCCGCGCCAGCCGTTGACCACGACCACATCGCCGACCTTGATATCGCCCTCGAACATCATAAAGATGCCGGACACGACATCGGAAATCAGGGTCTGGCAGCCCATGCCGATGACCAGCGTGATGACACCGGCACCGGTGACGATGGCGGTGGTATCAATGCCGTAGGTGGAGGCCAGCACCAGCACGATGGCAATGGCGCTCGCATACTTGAGCACATTGCCGACCAGCAGAGCGGCGGTCTTCTGGGTGTTGTCCTTGAGCAACTCGCCCAGCTTGGTGCACAGGGTGCCGACCTTGGAAATCAGCACGCCGACAACGATGATGTACACGGTCTTAAATATGCGCACGGACAGCAGAGTTGCCACATCCTCTTCCCACACATTGAACAGGAAGGTATCGGGGGCGAAAATCCGCTTGCGCATGGTCACAACGGCCACGAAAATCACAGCAACAACCAGCAGCGCGATTTTCAAAACCTTGGCAATCATGCCTTTACTTTTTTTAATCATAAGTGAATACCTCATTTGGTTCTCATTTTTCACTCGATATTATACGCAAATTGTATAAAAATAGCAATTACAAAATAATTACAATATCAGCATTCTTTTTGTTATTATATCGTAATAGCTGTCTCCACGCGCATGGGCTGACCATCGGCCAGATAGGTCACAACCAGCGTTGCATTGGTGCCGCGCATATTGCCCACGAAAATGGTCTGCTCCTCGTGGAGATTCCCGGTGAAGGTGCACGCTGCCACATTGCCGAAGCTATCGCGAATTTCGGCTGTGAAGTCCGAGAACAGGCCGCCGTCATCCTCAAAATTCATCTTGAAGTGGTAGCATCCATCCACGGAGCAGCGGCATTCGCCCTCCAGCCCGCTGAACTCGGAAACCATCTTGTCTATCTTCACAAGGTAGCTGTCAAATGCGCGCTCCACATCCAGTCCCACCTCACCTTTCAGGGTCAGGCGGTATGGGATGGACACGGCGCCATCGGCGGCGAGTCTACTCTCAATATCGGCGGTATCCAGCGGAATTTCACCCGCAATCAGGCCGTCGCCGTCCTCATCGCTGAGCACATAGGTTTCCACCAGTTCGTCACCATCGTAGAAATAAAGGTTGAGCTTGTTATCTTCCTTCACATCCTCCACGGCGACTTCGTAGGTGATGGCGCCATCGGTATACTGCACATCGTTGAAGGAAGCATTCAGATTCACATTTATCAGGTTCGTGACACCCACAGCCACGGCGGCAATGGTGGCAACCATACCGCCGGTGAGCTGGGTCATGGCCTGATTTTTCTTCTGCTGATTGATGCGGGAGCGGTTATAGGGGTCATCATCTGCATCGATGAACTCCCGGTACTCCACATATTCGCTCTGGGAGAGGGTTTCGGCATAATCCGTGCTTTCATCCACGCGGATATACTCGGAAGCAACCTCATTGCTTTCGGGTACTTCGTTGAACATTTCGTCCATTGCCATGGGTTATGCCACCACCTTTCTCTTGTTCATGCTCTCGGAGACGATGTAAGCCGCGCCCAAGAGCAGAGTCAGGACGGCTGCTGCGGTTAAGAATGCAACTTCCTGACCGCTCAGACCCTCACGCAACTCGATATGGGTGGTTGCGTAGGTGGTGTCGGCGATGGTTGCATCGGTCAGCTCCTGCAGGGTCATGGGGTACTCGCTCTCCTCGTTGAGCGCCCATGCCCGGAAGATTGCCCAGTAGATAGGCTCGAATACATCCACATCATAGGCGGTCTCCCACGCGGCATCGTAGGCCTCCCGGGTGATGGTGCCCGCCTCAAGCTGGGTATTGAGCACGCTCACATACTTCTGGCGCATGACTTCCAGCACCATGATTTCAAAGGTCTCGATGTCGGACACGGCGGCCATCTGCTCGGTGTAGCGGTTGTCCAGCTCGGTCTTGGCCGTGCCGGGGGACTGGCCGCCCTTGCTTGCTTCCTCATAAGCCTCGGTCAGGCTAAGGGATACCTGCTGCTGCATATTCAGCAATATTGCCTCGTAGGCATTTTGCAGGAACTCCTCGTCGGCGGCTTCCTTGTCGAAGTCGCGGAAGACGCTGACGGCGACTTTTTCAATATACTGCTTGACGGAGGCAACCAT
>JAZRVX010000267.1:0-9514 GCA_045599455.1 Faecousia sp.
GGAGTTCACCGTGGAAAACGGCAAGCTCTATATGCTCCAGTGCCGCAACGGCAAGCGCACCGCTCCCGCAGCCCTCAAGATTGCCTGCGACCTCGTTGACGAAGGCATGAGGACCCCCGAAGAAGCAGTCGCCATGATCGATCCCCGCAACCTGGACACCCTGCTCCATCCTCAGTTCGACCCCGCCGCCCTCAAGAAGAGCGAAGCAGTCGGCAAGGGCCTGGGCGCTTCCCCCGGAGCCGCCTGCGGCAAGATCGTCTTCACCGCTGAAGACGCCGAAGTCTGGGCTTCCAAGGGCGAAAAGGTCGTTCTGGTCCGCCTTGAGACCTCTCCCGAAGACATCACCGGCATGAAGAGCGCGCAGGGCATCCTGACCGTGCGCGGCGGCATGACCAGCCACGCGGCAGTCGTTGCCCGCGGCATGGGCAAGTGCTGTGTTTCCGGCTGCGGCGATATCAAGATGGACGAAGAGAACAAGTGCTTCACCCTCGCCGGCAAGACCTATTACGAGGGCGACTTCATCTCCATCGACGGCTCCACCGGCAACATCTTTGACGGCATCATCCCCACCGTTGACGCCACCATCGCCGGCGAATTCGGCCGCATCATGGCCTGGGCCGATGAGTTCCGCACTCTGAAAGTCCGCACCAACGCCGACACTCCCGCCGACGCCAGGAAGGCCCGCGAACTGGGCGCCGAAGGCATCGGCCTGTGCCGCACCGAGCATATGTTCTTCGAAGCCGACCGCATCGCCGCATTCCGCGAGATGATCTGCTCCGATACCGTCGTAGGCCGCGAAGCGGCCCTCGAGGAGGTCCTGCCCTTCCAGCAGGGTGACTTTGAGAAACTGTACGAGGCTCTGGAAGGCTATCCCGTGACCATCCGCTTCCTGGATCCCCCGCTGCATGAGTTCGTGCCCAACACCGAGGACGAAATCGCGCTGCTCGCCAAGGCCCAGCACAAGACCGTCGAGGACATCAAGGCCATCATCGCGAGCCTGCACGAGTTCAACCCCATGATGGGTCACCGCGGATGCCGCCTCGCCGTCACCTATCCCGAGATTGCCCGCATGCAGACCAAGGCCGTCATCCGCGCCGCTCTGAATGTGAAGAAGGCTCATCCCGACTGGGCAATCAAGCCCGAGATCATGATTCCCCTCGTCTGCGAAGTCAAGGAACTCAAGTTCGTGAAGTCTGTCGTCGTTGAGACCGCGGACGCCGAAATCAAGGCAGCCGGCAGCGACCTCACCTACGAAGTCGGCACCATGATCGAGATCCCCCGCGCCGCGCTGACCGCCGACGAAATCGCCAAGGAAGCGGACTTCTTCTGCTTCGGCACCAACGACCTGACCCAGATGACCTTCGGCTTCAGCCGTGATGATGCAGGCAAGTTCCTGAACGCCTACTATGAGGCCAAGATTTACGAGAACGATCCCTTCGCAAAGCTGGATCAGAACGGTGTCGGCAAGCTGATGGAGATGGCCATGAAGCTGGGCAAGGGCGCTCGTCCCACCCTGCACTGCGGTATCTGCGGTGAGCACGGTGGCGATCCCACATCCGTTGAGTTCTGCCACGCTATCGGTCTGGACTATGTTTCCTGCTCTCCCTTCCGTGTGCCCATCGCAAGACTGGCCGCTGCTCAGGCTGCCATTAAGGAAGGTGCAGAGGCCAAGGAAGAGGCCAAGGTGGAAGCAAAGGTCGAAGCTGCCAAGGCTACTGCCAAGGAGCTGGCTGACAAACTGACCGAGGGTGCCAAGGTTGCCGCTGAGGTTGCCGCTGATGTGGCTACCGCCGGCATTGCTGCCGCCAAGGCAGGTCTTGCCGAGGCCAAGAAGGTCTTCGACGAGGTCAAGAAAAAGTAATTTCCCCTGAACATATTCCAAAGCCCGGCTCATTTGAGCCGGGCTTTTTGCTGTTGGCATGAAGACAGTAAGGGGGATAAAGGCGGGTTTCACGCAGTAACGAACCGGGCAAAAGGCTTCCCCAAGGGGAAGCCTTGGACTGTGCGCCACTGTCGCCTGATGCCCGCGAGCGAAGCGAGCTAAAGTTCCCTTTCGTCGATGAAAGCTTTCTCTATTCAAAAATAGTCCTTGTGGGGGTTGTAAATCTATGGTATACTATAAGATACAGATTTTTACACATGGAGAAAAACTATGGCAAGTACCATTCGGGTGCAGGGTGCCCGCGAAAATAACCTGAAAAATGTAAATTTGACCATTCCCAGAGACAGTCTTGTGGTGTTTACCGGCCTGTCCGGTTCGGGAAAATCCTCTCTGGCCTTTGACACTATCTATGCCGAGGGGCAGCGCCGCTATGTGGAGAGCCTCAGCTCCTACGCCCGCCAGTTCCTTGGGCAGATGGACAAGCCCGATGTGGACTCCATCGACGGCCTGTCTCCTGCCATCTCCATTGACCAGAAGACCACCTCCAAGTCCCCCCGCTCCACGGTTGGTACGGTGACGGAAATCTATGATTACCTGCGTCTGCTGTGGGCGCGCGTGGGAATTCCCCACTGCCCCAAGTGCGGCCGTGAAATCCGCCGCCAGACCATCGACCAGATTGTTGACCGGGTGGAGGCACTGGGGCAGGGCTGCAAATTCATGGTGCTGTCCCCGGTAATTCGGGGTAAGAAAGGCGAGCATCAAAAGGTATTTGAGGATGCCCGCAAGCAGGGCTTTGCCCGTGTGAGATTGGATGGCATTCCCTACGACCTGACGGAGGAGTTAAAGCCCGAGAAAAATAAGAAACACAATATTGATCTCGTGGTTGACCGCTTGATTCTCAAGGATGGTCTTCGCCGCCGCCTGACCGACTCCATCGAGACTGCCTGCACCCATTCCGGCGGCCTTGTGACCATTGTGCGGATGGATAACAACGAGGAGCTGTCCTTCTCCCAGAACTATGCCTGCGAGGACTGCGGCGTGAGCCTGACGGAGCTGGAGCCGCGCATGTTCTCCTTCAATAACCCAAGCGGCGCCTGTCCCGATTGCACGGGTCTGGGCTTCCAACTGATTGCCGATGAAGATTTGGTTATCCCCGATAAGGATAAGTCCATCTTCGGCGGTGCCATTTCGGCCTCCGGCTGGCAGAATGCCCGCACGGATTCCATTTTCCGTATGTACTTTGAAGCCCTGAGCCAGAAGTACCACTTTTCTCTGGATGTGCCGGTGAAGGAGCTTTCCGAGGAAGCACTCCATGTCATCCTCTGGGGCACCGGGGAAGAGAAGCTGCGTATGACCTACAACCGCGGCACGGGCTATGGTGTCATGGAGCAGCCTTTCGAGGGCATTCTCAATAACATTTCCCGCCGCTACCGGGAAACCCAGTCCGATGCCGTCCGCAAGGAACTGGAGGAGTGCATGGCCTCCGCTCCCTGCCCGCGCTGCGGCGGTAAGCGCCTGTCAGAGCTGGCTTTGGCTGTCACGGTGGGCGGCATCAGCATTATGGATTTCTGCGCCATGAGCGTGAAGCAGGCGCTGGAATTTCTGGACGGCTTGCAGCTTGACGGCAATCTGGCAGTCATTGCCTCCCAGATTGTCCGAGAAATCCGTTCCCGCTTGCACTTCCTGTCCGATGTGGGACTGAGCTATCTTACCATGTCCCGTGCCTCCGGTACCCTGTCCGGCGGCGAGAGCCAGCGAATTCGTCTGGCAACCCAGATAGGTTCTTCCCTGATGGGTGTGCTGTATATTCTGGACGAGCCATCCATTGGCCTGCACCAGCGGGACAATGACAAACTCCTTGCCACGCTGAAGCACCTGCGGGATTTGGGCAACACCCTGATTGTGGTGGAGCACGATGAGGATACTATGCGCGCGGCGGACTACATCGTGGATGTGGGACCCGGAGCGGGTGTCCACGGCGGTGAGATTGTTGCTGCCGGTACAGTGGATGAAATTATGAATTGCAAGCGCTCCATCACGGGTCAGTACCTGTCGGGCGCAAAGAGAATCCCAATTCCCGCCTCCCGCCGAAAGGGCAGCGGAAAGGCAATCTCCATCCGCGGCGCTACGGAGAATAATCTGAAAAATGTGGATGTGGATATTCCGCTTGGTACCTTTACCTGCGTGACCGGTGTGTCCGGCTCCGGAAAATCCAGCCTCGTGGGCGAGGTGCTCAATAAAACCCTGCTTCAAAAGCTCAACCATGCCCGGGTGCGCCCCGGTGCCTGTCGGTGCGTGGAGGGACTGGAAGCCCTGGACAAGGTGATTGATATTGACCAGAGTCCCATCGGGCGCACACCCCGCTCTAATCCGGCTACCTATACGGGGCTGTTTAATGATATCCGCGACCTCTTTGCCTCCACAGCTGATGCGAAAATGCGGGGCTACGGCCCCGGGCGTTTCAGCTTCAATGTGAAGGGCGGACGATGTGAAGCCTGCTGCGGTGACGGTCTTGTGAAGATTGAAATGCATTTTTTGGCCGATGTCTATGTGCCTTGTGAGGCCTGCCACGGTGCCCGCTACAATCGGGAGACCCTGGAGGTGCTGTATAAGGGCAAGAATATTGCGCAGGTGCTGGATATGACCGCCGAGGAGGCGGTGGACTTCTTCGAGAACCTGCCCAAGATACGCAATAAAGCCAAAACCATGGTGGAAGTGGGGCTTGGCTATGTAAAGCTGGGTCAGGCCAGCACCACTCTGTCCGGCGGCGAGGCACAGCGCGTGAAGCTGGCCACCGAGCTTTCCCGCTCTGCAACCGGCAGAACCATCTATGTTCTGGATGAGCCTACCACGGGTCTGCATACCGACGATGTGGCGCGGCTGATTGAGGTGCTGCAAAAATTGGTGGATGCGGGCAATACCGTTGTGGTCATTGAGCATAATCTTGACCTTATCAAGACGGCAGACTTCATCATCGACCTTGGCCCGGAGGGAGGCGACATGGGTGGTCGCGTGGTGGCCTGCGGTACGCCGGAGGAGATTGCCGCCTGCGAGCAGAGTGCCACCGGTGCCTACCTGAAATCCTACCTGTAAAAAATACTGCACGCCGAAAGGCGTGCAGTAAATGAAAAACTATCGTTTATAACACTCGGGCGGCAGAACATCGGACAGCTCCAGCAGTGTGCTGTCCATTTCTCCGGCGTAGTCCACCCGGAAAACATCGGAGCGGAGTGTACCGGTATGCTGCTTGATTTTCAGGGTCAGTGTGACCCGGGTGCCGAAGCCCTCCGGGTGGTCAATCAGCACGGTGCCGCTGTGGGCAATGGCGGTGGAGCGTACGATGACAAGCCCGAGTCCCAGACCCATGCGGCCTTCCTCAATGACGGGGCGGCGCAGGTAGCGGCGGAAGAGGGAGCTTCGCAGCTCCTCGGCAATGCCGCTTCCACTGTCGGTAATCCGTATCTGCACAAACTGTCCGCTGCGCAGAAGTTCCGTCTTGATGGTGCCGTCTGCGGGGGTGAATTTCAAGGCGTTGCTCAGAATGTTCAGCACTGCGCGCTCCAGAAGCTCGCTGCTGCACAGACTGTAGACACTGCCCTCCATGCCGCTGTAGGTCAGCTGAATGCCCGTGGAGCCGGCGGTCTCGGCACACTTTTCTACAATTTCCTTTATAAATGCGTTCAGCTCCCGAACCTCCTGACGGTTCGGGGAGGGGATGGTACCGGCATCGGACATATTGCACACGATGCGCGTCAGGCGGTTGAGATTGCGCTCCATTGCGGCAGCGGTGTCCTGCATGGCGGCATCCCGGTGCAGCGCTTCCACGCTGCTCATGAGGGCGCTGATGGGCCCGCGGAGTTCCTTGGAGGCCAGTGCCATGGCTTGCAGTGCCTCATCGGAAGGGCTGTCCAGAAGAAACAGAAGTTGTCCGTCCATACGAGTGATGGCCGCGCCGTATTCACCGCTTCCGATGGTGATGCTGCTGTATAGGCATCCCTGACCGACCTGCTCAGTCAAATCCTCGGAAATCATGGGCAAAATAGCCTGTCCCACTTCCAGATTCAAACCGACTGCTGCGCGGTTCAGGGCGGTAATGTGCCCATCGCTTGCGGTGAAAGCCGGGGGGAGCAAGAGATTCAGAAATTCATCCGGTTGTTGTTTGGTTTCCATGCGTTGCCTCCTGATAAGGCTAGTGTGCGCAGAACAGGAAAATCTTTTCATGGATTTTTTCGACTGCATCTGCTGGATTGAGTCTATTTTACCTGTAAAGTTCAAAAATAGCAAGGGTGAATCCCGGAAAGGACGAAAAATATGTCGATGCACGACGGCCACCGCGCCCGCCTGAAGCAGCGGTTTCTAGAAGAGAATATCGATGGATTCACCGATGTGCAGGCATTGGAGCTTCTCCTTTTCTATGCTGTGCCGAGAAAGGACACAAATCCCATCGCCCATGCGCTGCTCTCGCGCTTCGGGTCCCTGGCGCAAGTGATGGATGCAAGTGTGGAGGAGCTAACCAATGTGGAGGGGATTTCCGAGCATGCGGCGGTTCTCCTGCATCTGACTACTGCCATGGGCAGGCGCTATCAGGTGGACAGGACGGCACAAATGGATGTGCTGACCACCTTGGAGCAGTGCGCGGATTTTCTGGTGCCCAGATTTCATGGCCGCACGGTGGAGACGGTATTCCTGCTGGGGCTGGATGCCAAGTGCAAGGTGCTGGGCTGCCGGGAAATCGGGGAGGGCGGCATCAATTCCGCCAATGTGAGCATTCGCCGCATTGTGGAGGCCGCCATTGCCATGGGAGCTTCCACCGTAGTCATGGCGCACAATCACCCCAGCGGAATCGCTCTGCCATCGAAAGAGGATGTGATGACCACGAGACTGGTCAGTACGGCGCTGGAGCTGGTGGATGTGAAGCTTATGGACTCCATTGTAGTTGCCGATGGGGACTATGTTTCCATGCGGGCATCGAAGTTTGACATAGAAGGGAAGGTGACGGTGTAGTGGACAGCTTTAAGCTGGTATCGGAGTATCAGCCCTCCGGCGATCAGCCCCAGGCCATTGAAGCACTGACAAACGGTGTCAACTGGGGACTGCGGGAGCAGACGCTTTTGGGCGTTACAGGCTCCGGAAAGACCTTTACCATGGCCTCCGTCATTGCAAAACTCAATCGCCCAACCCTGGTGCTGGCGCACAACAAGACTCTGGCGGCACAGCTATGCTCGGAGTTCCGCGAGTTTTTCCCCGAAAACTGCGTGGAGTACTTTATCTCCTATTACGACTATTATCAGCCCGAGGCGTACATTGCCCACACGGACACCTATATTGAGAAGGATTCCTCTGTCAACGAAGAAATTGACCGCCTGCGCCACAGCGCAACCTCAGCACTTTTTGAGCGGCGGGATGTCATCGTGGTGGCATCGGTGAGCTGCCTGTACGGTCTGGGCGACCCCATTGACTATAAGTCCATGGTTATCTCCCTGCGTGTGGGACAGGAGTATCCGCTGGACAGTATCCTGAAAAAGCTGACGGAAATCCGCTATGAGCGAAACGATTTGGATTTTTCCCGAAATAAATTCCGCGTCCGTGGCGATACGCTGGAGGTTTATCCCGCCTATTGGAGCGGACGCGCCATCCGCATTGAATTCTTTGGGGATGAAATTGACCGCATCAGTGAGATTAACGCCGTGTCCGGGGTGCCGGAGCGGTTTGTGGATCATGTGGCCATTTACCCCGCCTCTCACTATGTGGCATCCCGTGAGAAGCTCCAGCGCGCCATGGAGGAAATCAAGCGGGAGTGCGATGCACAGGTGGAGCTGTTCAAAAGCGAAGGAAAGCTCCTGGAGGCGCAGCGCATTGCCCAGCGAACCAACTATGACATTGAGATGCTGACGGAAATCGGATTCTGCACGGGCATTGAGAACTACTCCCGCGTGATTCAGGGCAGAGCCCCCGGCACACCGCCGACCACCCTCCTGGACTATTTCCCGGATGACTTTGTCATGTTCATTGACGAAAGCCATGTGACTCTGCCCCAGTGCAGGGCCATGTATGCCGGTGACCGCAGCCGAAAGGACTCTCTGGTGAACTATGGCTTCCGTCTGCCCTCGGCCTATGATAACCGCCCCTTAAATTTTGGGGAGTTCGACTCCAAAATCAATCAGGTGATTTATGTCTCCGCAACGCCCGCGCCCTATGAGCGTTCCCGCTCTGGGCAGATTGTGGAGCAGGTCATCCGCCCCACGGGTCTATTAGATCCGGTGATTGAGGTGCGTCCCATTGACGGCCAGATTGACGACCTGATTGGAGAAATCAACGCCCGCACACAGCGCAGTGAGCGGGTGCTGGTCACGACACTGACCAAGAAAATGGCGGAGGACTTGACAGTTTACCTCCAAAAAGCCGGTATCAAGGTGCGCTATATGCACTCGGATATCGGTGCGATGGAACGCATGGAGATTATCCGAGACCTGCGCATGGCCAAGTTCGATGTGCTGGTGGGTATTAACCTTTTGCGTGAGGGCTTGGACTTGCCCGAGGTCAGTCTTGTTGCCATTCTGGATGCGGATAAGGAAGGGTTCCTCCGCAGTGAAACCAGTCTTATCCAGACGGTGGGGCGTGCCGCCCGAAATGCGGAAGGTCTCGTCATCATGTATGCCGACAATGTGACGGACTCCATGCGCGCCTGTATCGATGAAACTGCCCGCCGCCGTGAAATCCAGAATGCCTATAATGAAGCCCACGGCATTGTGCCCAAGACGGTTATCAAATCCGTGCGAGACCTGATTGAGATTTCTTCGCCAACAGCCGAGCGCAAGGGAAGAAACGGTGTGAAGATGACCAAGGTCGAGAAGGAAAAGGAAATTGCCCGCCTCGAAAAGCAGATGAAGGAAGCGGCCAAGATGATGGAGTACGAATACGCCGCACTGCTGCGTGACCGTATCATCGAACTGCGCGGCAATGGCTTGTGAGGATAAGGAAACTTTAGTCAATTAAGGAAGCGGTAAAATAGACGGTCATTGCGAGACCGGTTCTCAAACTGGTCGTGGCAATCTCACCCTATCAGTATTCGTAACATTGAGATTCCCACGGTCGCAGTGCTCCCTCGGAATGACCCACTATCGAAAGCTTTCTTAATCGGCAAAAGCTTCTTTTATCGGAATTAAACTAACCGCCCTGTCGGGAATCTCCGACAGGGCGGTTTGCTGCTTCATTACTGCTTGTTTTCTTTCCGCTTGGCTTTCTTCTCTGCCTTTTTGCGTGCCTGTTCCTCTTCATAGCGCTTTACGGCTTTCTTATCCTGAATATAGCGCATGACGGAGGGGACGATGATGGCAATACCCATGAGTACCAGCACCACGGGAAGGCTGGGCATTTCGTGATTGGTGTTGAAAAGAATCTGCATCAGATTATCCATGAGCGTGCTCCTTATACATAGATATTGCCGTTTTCATCCTTCTCATAGGGGATGAATTGCAGCAAATCGATGATGCTCATTGCGATGGAGAAGCCTGTCCAGCAGGTCAGCAGGTATACAACCCCAAGCTTATAGTGGTGGGCATAAAATCTGTGACCGCCGCACCAGCCGGTGAATACCAGCAAAAGCAGGAACTTTTTATAATTCACGGGAAT
>JAZRVX010000268.1:0-2326 GCA_045599455.1 Faecousia sp.
GTCTGCTTGTGCCTGACGATTGCCGTGGCGATTGTGTGGCAGTTCGGACGAAAGACTCCTGTGGTTGCCCAGACCCTTGCGTCGGAGAATGTGCAGCCCACTACGCCCAAATTTCAGCCGATTACGGTGGAGAAGGTAATCTCCGCCCAGGTGATTTCCGATGGCCTGCGGGAGCTTGGCAAGCTCGTCACGGAGGAGTACTATTTTACCGATGTGCTATCCTACAGCAGCGCCCTGAAGCTTTTCGGAACTTTCCATGTGCCCTTCACCACCTCCGGCTACCTTGTAAGCTATGACGGCGTGGTCACGGCCGGTGTGGATTTTGAGAAAATCGAGGTCGCCAAGGATGAGAGCAGTAAGACCATCACGGTCAAGCTTCCCGCCCCCGAGATTATGAATGTGGATATCGACCCGGAGAGCTTTGTGCTCCATGCCGAGAAGACCGGCCTCGGAAATCCAATTTCCGTTTCCGATTTCAATCAGTCCCTTACCGAGCTGGAAAGCTCCGCCCGGGAGAAGGCAACGGACAAGGGACTGCTGATTCGTGCGGGCGAGAATGCCGAAAAGGTGATTTCTCACTTTGTGGATAGTCTCCTGGAGCCGGGGGTCTACACAGTGCACTATGCGCGCGCGGGAGGTTAATATGGAGAAATATTCTGAAAAAATCCTGATTTGTGCTGTGCTGCTGCTCATTGCGGTGGTGTTTGCCCTGCCCATTGCCGATTTGGCGTCCAGCCCTGCCACCCATGGAGCCCTCATTGCCTCCATTGATGACAAGGTGGAGACGGTGATGAAGCTCACTTCTTCCTGCACCGTGGCATCCGTGGGCATTTCTGCCATCCCCGGGGATACGGCAAGCCCCATAGCCCAGAAGCTTGCGGATTTGTCTTTCTATTTCCTGCTGATATTGTGCGTGCTCTACACCGAGAAATACATGCTTACCGTCATCGGTCTGGCGGCATTTCGGGTGCTGATTCCCTGTGCCTGTGTACTGGGTATGGCAAGTCTGTTCAGAACCACCCGGGGCTGCCGAAAGCCGGCAGTTCGTCTGGCGGTGCTGGCGATTGCGATATATGTGGCCATCCCGGCGGCCATTGGCCTATCGGATTTTGTCTACCGCAACTATGAAACCTCCTTTGCCTCCACCTTGGAATCGGCGGAGCAGCTTACGGAGCAGACAAGTCAACTGACCCAAGCGGACGGTGATAAGAGTATTATTTCCGCAATTCTGGGTCAGCTCAGCGAATCCGCTCTGAGCTTATCAAACAAAGCAGCGAATATCCTCAGCCGTTTCGTGGAGACGGTTGCGGTGTTGATTGTGACTTCCTGTGTCCTGCCGCTGCTGGGACTGGCGTTTATACTGTGGATTGTGAAGCTCCTGACAGGCTCCGATGCATTCGGCAATCTCATTCAGTTCACCGAGCGCCCACGCAAGAGAAAACCCATAGAAGAATAAGTAAAGCCCGCAAAGGATTTTCCTTTGCGGGCTTTTCGGTGTAAAGAAAGCGTTCGCGTACTTGCGTGCGCAGGCATCAGGGAAGGTAAAATCGGTGCATTGTCCTAAATAAACGGGCAAAAAACTGATAACTGATATTTGATAGCTGATGACTGAATTTTTAACGGCTACGCCGTTAGAGATTCCAAAGACTATGTATTCAGCAGCGTATCAATATATGCTCTCAGGGCATCGGCATCGCCATTGGGATAGACGGAAATATCGGCATTGCCCTTGTTGATGACATGGTCGGTCAGCAGGTAGACGGGCATGCCCAGCGTGGCGGCGACCATATCCTCTTTGACATCGTTGCCCACCATGAGGGTTTCCTCCGGCGCGGCATCCAGTCGGCGCAGGATTTCCCGATAGTATTCCGGGTTGGGCTTGCTAAAGCCAATGTTTTCATAGGCAGTGCACAGAGCGAAATCCTCCGGCTGAAGGCCTGCCCAGCGGATGCGGTTTTCCGTTGCGAAGCCGGGGAAGATGGGATTTGTGGCAAGCGCCACGGTGAGCCCCTTGTCTTTCAGCTCCTGCACCAGCGCAATGAGCTTGGGATTCACGCCGCAGACATCCTTGGCCAGGTTAAATTCATTGGCATAGAAATCCTCAAAGACGGGGCGGGCATCATAAACCCGATTGCCGAGAATTTTGGCAAAGCACTCCCAGAAGACTTCCTCATTGGCTCTTTGACCGTCGTTTTTTACCATGGCGGCAGTGCCTGCCCAGATGGCATCAATGAGTTCCTTCGGCTCATACCCATAGGGTGCAAGCTTTTTGCACAGGAAGCTGAAATAATACTTGGTGAATTGGTCATTGTCCATGGGCAGCAGA
>JAZRVX010000269.1:0-3715 GCA_045599455.1 Faecousia sp.
TATTCTTCTCCAGCTTGAAGGAGGGAATGCCATAGGTCAGCATACCGCCGGGGCGAGTGCTCTTTTCAAACACGGTGGGAAGATATCCGCGCGCAGCCAGATAGTAGGCTGCACTCAGGCCTGCGGGGCCGGAACCGATGATGGCAATCTTCTGGGCGAAGTGCTTCAGACGGTTGGAGGGGATGACCACGGGAGGAATGTAGCGGGTCTCGGCGTTTAAATCCTGCTCAGCAAGGAACTTCTTGACGGCATCGATGGCAACGGCCTGATCGATGGTGCCGCGGGTGCAGGCATCCTCACAGCGCTTGTTGCAGACACGACCACAGACAGCGGGGAAGGGGTTGTCCTTCTTGATGAGCGCCAGTGCGTCCTGATATTTCCCCTGTGCAGCCAGCTTTAGGTAACCCTGAACGGCGACATGGGCGGGGCAGGCAGTCTTGCAGGGAGCGGTGCCCTTGTCGTAGCAGTTCTTGCGGTTGTTGTCGCGGTAATCGGGATCCCAGTGGTCGGGGCCCCAGACGAGGGAGTTGGGCAGCTCGTGCTTGGGATACTCCACGACCTTGCCTTCCTTGTCGCAGAGTTTCTGACCCAGCTTCACAGCGCCGGCGGGGCAGTACTCCACGCACTTGCCGCAGGCGACACAGTTCTTCTTATCCACCTCGGCGGTATAAGCGGAGCGGCTCAGGTTGGGGGTGTTGAACAGCTGGGAGGTACGCAGAGCGTTGCAAATCTGCACATTACAGTTGCAGATACCGAAAATCTTGTTCTCACCGTCGATATTGGTAACCTGATGGACAAAACCGTTGTCCTCGGCCACCTTCAGGATACGCATAGCTTCTTCGTAGGTGATGTCGTGACCCTTGCCGGTCTCACGGCAGTAGTCGGCGAAGTCGCCCACGCCAATGCACCAGGAAGCGGGGTCGTCAGCGCAGCCCTCGCCCATGACACCACGGCTGGCGCGGCAGGAGCACTGGGCAACACCGATGTGACCTTCGTACTTTTTCAGCCAGTAGCTCAGATGCTCCAGGTCAACGGAAGTGTTCTCCATCTCGATGGCCTTCTCCACGGGGATGACATGCATACCGACACCGCCGCCACCGGGGGGCAGCAGGTGAGTTTTGCCGGCCAGAGGCACATAGGTCATGCGCTCGAAGAAGTAGCCCAGCTCGGGGTGGTCTTCCAGACGCTTGTTGTAGGAAATCTCACCGCGCTCATTGTAGCAGGGATTCTCGCCGCTGGCGCTCTCATCGATGTTCAAAAGCTCTGCGGAACCGGGAACATACATGGGCACGAAGTAGCGGCGCTCAGACTGGGGAGCGGTGCGGCCATTGTGGTCATAGTGGTAGCCGTAGTCATATTCCAGCAGACCCAGGAATGCCAGCTCGTCCAGAACCTCCTGAAAATGTGCCTTGCCCTCCTCGGGAACATTGCAGATTTTCCACAGCTCAGGGACGGTGTGGGGCTTGCGCAGCTTCATGGCCAGCATGATGTCGCACATTTCATCGGTGAGGATGGCCTCCAGACCCCAGTATTCGGGGTCGTCGGAAGTGACCTTGCCGAACTTATGCTCAATGACATCGGTAATCATCTTGCCGACCTTGAGCACCTTTTCACGGGGAGCCTTGTCACCCATGGCCTTGGGGTGCAGGGCACGCTCTTTCAGCTTCTCGTCAATCATGTGTTTTCTCCTTTATGTATAATGTGTGGGTACATTTATTGCGCTTGTTCTTCTCCCGCCGAAGGCGGATATCGTCTGCTCAGCAGATATCGAAAAAATCCCTGTCATTCCGAGTTTGTCGAGGAATCCTCGCATTGACAAAGTCAACGCAGTTACGATTGTATGCAGATTCTTCGACTCCGCTTCGCTCCGCTCAGAATGACCGACCTTTTTGACTGTCTCGTATGCGCTTACAGCGCATGCGATATCTTCATTTTCTGTGAAAATGAAGATAATCAGCCGTTCCATGCCTCAGTTCTCTCTTTAATCCATGCAGCTAATTCCGCAACACCCTCGCCGGTCTTGGCGCAGATGGGGAAGAGCTTTAAGTTGGGATTTCTGCGGTGGGCGTATTCCTCGACCTTCTGCATATCGAAGTCGAAGTAGGGCAGCACATCGATTTTATTGATGATGAGGGCATCGCAGACCTGAAAAATCAGAGGATATTTCAGGGGCTTGTCGTGACCTTCGGGTACGGACAGAATTATCATGTTTAAGGCAGCGCCGGTGTCGAATTCCGCAGGGCACACCAGATTGCCCACATTCTCAAGAATCACCAAATCCAGATTCTCGGTGCCGAGCTGCTTGATGCCCTGACGGGTCATGTCGGCATCCAGATGGCACATACCGCCGGTGTGGAGCTGGATAACCTTAACACCTGCCTTGGAAATGGTGTCGGCATCCACATCGGAGTCAATGTCGGCCTCCATAATGCCGATGCGAAGCGCATCCTTGAGCTTTTCAATCAGCCGGGTCAGGGTTGTGGTCTTGCCCGAGCCGGGGGAGGACATGAGGTTAATGAGACAGGTTTTTTCTTCTTTCAGCGAAGCGCGCAGTGCATCGGCATCCTTGTTGTTGTCGGCAAATACACTTTGCTTCACTTCGATTACGCGGTAAGCATCCATGTGCGTTCTCCTTTTGCGCAGATTTCGTGCATTCTACCGCCATTATAGGATGAAAAAAGAACGGCTGTCAATTTACACGGGGGCAAAAATGCACAAAATGAAAATCGATTTTACAGAAAATTCCGGCAGATTTCCCCCGGGGAAAATGCATGAAAACGGCCGGTTCCATGCAAATATTTATTGACTTTTTGCGCTGTTAGTGGTAATTTTAAGTCGGTACATATGTACCGATACACCACACGTGCGGTGCGCCACTTTAACGGCAAGCCGTGCAAGTCCTGTATGTGCCCGAGCCACTGTAACGGCAGGGCGCCGACTACAAAATACAAGGAGAATGATAACAATGGGATTCAAATCTGACATCGAAATCGCCCAGGAAACCGTAATGCAGCCCATTACCGAGGTCGCAAAGACCGCCGGTGTGGACGAGAAGTACCTGGAGCAGTACGGCAAGTACAAGGCAAAGGTCGATTACAACATTCTGAAGGACATGGCTGACCGTCCCAACGGCAAGCTGGTTCTCGTCACCGCAATCAACCCCACCCCCGCAGGCGAGGGCAAGACCACTACCAATGTCGGTCTGGCTGACGGCCTGAAGAAGATTGGCAAGAATGTCATCGTCGCTCTGCGTGAGCCCTCCCTGGGCCCCGTGTTCGGCGTTAAGGGCGGTGCAGCCGGCGGCGGCTACGCTCAGGTCGTCCCCATGGAGGACATCAACCTGCACTTCACCGGCGACTTCCACGCCATCGGCGCTGCCAACAACCTGCTGGCTGCCATGCTGGATAACCACATCTATCAGGGCAACGCTCTGAACATTGACAACCGTCAGATTGTGTGGCGCCGCTGCGTCGACATGAACGACCGTCAGCTCCGCTTCGTCGTGGACGGCATGGGCGGCAAGACCAACGGTGTGCCCCGTGAGGATGGCTACGATATCACCGTTGCTTCCGAAGTTATGGCTGTTCTGTGCCTGGCTTCCGACATCAACGACCTGAAGGAGCGCCTGGCTCGTCTGGTTGTTGCCTACACCCGCGACGGCAAGCCCGTTACTGCCGGTGACCTGAACGCTCAGGGCGCAATGGCTGCTCTGCTG
>JAZRVX010000270.1:0-1650 GCA_045599455.1 Faecousia sp.
AAAGCAGAGCTTTCACGAGTTCCCACCACCATCCCCAAGCTTGGCCACAAGGCCAAGACCGGCATTCAGGAGAATTTCGTCAATGCCACCTGCACCGCTGTGGGCGGCTTTGACACCGTGTCCGTGTGCGAGACCTGCAACAAGGAGCTGAGCAGAGAGCACACCACCATCCCTGCCCTGGGACACGCCGCCGGAGAGCTGCGCAATTCCCGCCCCGCATCCGAGGATGCCGAGGGCTACACCGGCGATATGGTTTGCCCCCGCTGTAATGAGGTTCTCACCGCCGGTACGGTGATTCCCCGGCTGAGCACCGGCGAGAAGATTGAGATTGAGCCGGAAATCATTCTGGAAGTCCTGAACGAGGAAATCAAGCTGGACACTGCCGCCGTGGAAGACCTGACCGTGCTGGCACAGGAGAACGGCAACAATGCTCTGGAGCTGCTGACCACCGTCAACGGCACCCTGAATGCACTGGAAGTTGAGCTGGCCTCCGGCGCAATTACCCCCGAGGAGTACAAGCGCTGTGTGGAGGTTGCCAATGTGGCTGTCTCCGTTGCCCTGACCGTGGGCGCTAAGGCAGGCAGTGCCGCCGAGGAAGCCGCCAAGCAGAGCGAGAGTCTGCCCGAAGATGCCGGCCTTGACATGGGCGCCATCGTGGGTGACTTCTATCAGCGCCAGTTTGATGCCATTCTGGGCAAGGGTGAACCCTCCGTTAAGAGCCTGTCCGCATTTGACGGTGATATGAGCGGTATCCGCCTTGTCTTTGTCGCGGACGAGAATACAACCACCACCGGCATCGACCTGTCCGTAGACCCCGAGGTTTACCGTAGTGCCTTGGTGTTCATCGACGACTCCGTGGATAAGATGAGCGAGGCCGCTGCAACCCTGCGTGCCTGCTCCGGCGAGGCCATGGTTGCCTCCGTCAAGCAGTATATTGAAAAAGTCGCCGTCAGCGTCTTCCGCGACTTCGACAAGGAAGCCGCCGACGAGGAGTTCCTGCAAAATGCCTACGAGGCAATATTGCTGAATATGCAGCAGCAGGTATCCCTGAGCCTGACCGAGGCTTATGAGGAAGCAAGCAAGAGCGGCCAGTTCACCGGCACGGCCAAGACCGAGCTGGACAACCGCTACACCGAGCAGATGGCCGCCGTGTCCGACATTGAGACCTTTGAGATTATGGTTCTCGAGGTCATGCGCCAGAAGTACATTAGCGTGCTCAATGTCCAGCTTGAGAACGGCACGATTACCCGCGAAAGCTATGATGCCGCGTGGGAGACCGCCTATGATGTGGATGTATTCGAGCCTATCTACTGGGCAATCTTCCGGGCATGGGCGCTCAACGAGGAGAGCGAGTACCCCATGACCCTGCAGGAGCTGACCGATGTAACCATCGCCGACACCACCTACGCAACTACCCATATCGAGCTGCGTGAGGGTCTGAGCGGCAAGGAAGTTGCATTCTTAACCGCAGCAGCCGTCCTGACTCTGCTCTTGGGCGCGGCTTACATAGTCTCCGAGAGCATGAACAAGAGAAAGGTGGTGGCATAACCCATGGCAATGGACGAAATGTTCAACGAAGTACCCGAAAGCAATGAGGTTGCTTCTGAGTACATCCGCGTGGATGAAAGCACGGATTATGCCGAAACCCTC
>JAZRVX010000271.1:0-1414 GCA_045599455.1 Faecousia sp.
AGTGACCTCGTCGATCTCCGCATTCATCCTGACGATATAGTCCTGAATATCCTGCGGCGTCTCCAGATGCTCCTGACAGACCAGCGTCACCTCATCGGAGTATCGATCCAGCTTGCGGCAGGCCTCGCGGCATTCAGCCGACAGCGGCTGCTGATACTGCTTTTCGTACATCGGAGCGATACCGAGCACGATGGCAACGCATCGGAAGAAGCTGATATAACCGGTCACGCGGGGAGCTTTGAAATAAAAATCCCGCTTGCGGTAATACATTTCCGTAGGCGGGTTTTCTCTCGCATATTCTCTTGTGAAGGGCTCCAGGAACTCAAAATATCTCTGCATTACCCGGTAGTCCCGTTGGTTATCTATCAGCCTGTCTTCAATATTTTCCTTGCTGTACTCATCACCGAGCCGGAAGGTGCGGACGCCTTTTTTTGAGCCGATGGAACGGATCGTTGCGTACTTGTGATAAGGACCGCTTTCAAAGATATAGCCGTGCTTTTTCAGCACGGTTGTCATTTCATTCCAACTGCTTGATAACGATAGCGCTTTATCCAGCGCCTCGCGCATCAGATTGAAGCGGGTGGGCTCGCCGTTCTTTTCGGCAAAGTAGACCGAACGCGCCGTTTTGTGCTTCTGCGGATTCTTTACCACTGAAAGTCCGTGCTCCTTGCAAATGCGGTCTGACATGGCGCGGAGCTGATAATAAACGCCGTATTTGGCTTCCAGCTTTTTCCCGTCCCACATTCCGACGGAGTTCACGACGAAATGATTGTGGTAGGTGCCCGTATTGAAATGAGTTGCGACCAGCACCTGATAGTTGTCACCCCAGAGTCTCCGTGCCGTTTCCAGCCCGATCTGATGACATTCCGCTGCCGATACCTCACCGGTCTTGAAGGACTGGTAAGCGTGGTAGGCAACGTTGCCGCCGGTCTTGCCGAAGCGTTTCTGCGTAGCGGTCATTTCTTTGATCGCCGTATCGGGCGTACAGTTCACACAGGAGACGGCGTAGCTCTGTTGGCCTTCGTCGAGCGTTTTAGCTTTGTTGGCGGCGTAGATAAGCACCTGTTCCAGATCCGTCAGCTTTGTTTTTTCGGGATTGCTGCAATACTCCACGACGCGGGAAGCGCTGTCATGGATCGCCCAGATCTTCGTTACCGCCATCGGCATCATCCTCCTCTCCGTGGTAGGCTTTCAGAAGCAGACCTTCGATCTCTGTAAAGGCATCGTTAAATTCGGTCATGGCGATCTCATAGCGGATACCGTCGTGGAGCTTCGTCAGCTTCCGGTACGCCTGCATCAGTTCCTCACGCGGGGCCTCCTTCACCGTCGATTCCGTTCCGAGTGTGCGGAGATATTCCGACATATTCATGCCGCACTTCTTCGCTTATCTTCGGATGGTATTCTTCTCGATTTT
>JAZRVX010000272.1:0-1754 GCA_045599455.1 Faecousia sp.
TCGCCTTGGTGCGGAAACTCGCTCTTAACATCCTCAAGAAAGACAAAGGCAAGGGGAGTCTTGTGACAAAACGCCTGAAGGCCGGCTGGGACACGAACTACCTGCTCTCTCTGTTGTCAATTTGATGCGTTTACCCTGCTCGTTTGTATGATAAGATTGTCCCATGTTATTTTTTAAATGTTACTTATAATTTTCACTATATCGGAAAATAATCGTATATTTCCTCTATAAATACACCCTCCCTCAAACCCATAAGCAGCAAACGCATTGGGGTGATGCGATTTTCCTCTTCGGACTTTACCAATAAGGCGGAATAGTCCTTGTCTGTGTGCATAAAGCCTCAGGTGGAGGCGTGAGAGATGGACCTATTTGCAAACGGAGTCGTCAATGCCCGGAGGGCATGCGCTGCCACAAAGATACACGGTCTTTTCGCTATTGTGGTCATCTTGGATCAGAGAAGGCGCGATCAGCTTCAGCCTTTCCAATTGAGAACGGAGGTACCTCATTTTGGAAGAGAGCTGTCTTTGGGTGAGTTGGGCATTCCCCTTTTCGGGGCAATACTCCACGCCGTTGGAAAGGATTGCATAAATTGTCACAAGAAGCTTTCGGGCCACGGCGATGATTGCCTTTTTAGGGCTCTTCCGGCCGACAAGCCTGTTGAAGAATGCCTGAAACTTGCTCCCCTTCGTGCGGGATGCA
Organism: Faecousia sp.; assembly: GCA_045599455.1. GTDB lineage: Bacteria > Bacillota > Clostridia > Oscillospirales > Oscillospiraceae > Faecousia. The sequence goes on from JAZRVX010000272.1 coordinate 700, forward strand.
CCCCAGGCGCACTGCACGAGCATCGGCTTGAGGTTGTGTCCGCCCTTGGTGATGGCCGTGGACTTGTACCTGCCGGCGCTTTCGTCGTTGCGGGGGCGCAGGCCCGCCCATCCGCAGAGCCTCCCGCTGCTGCCGAAGGCGCCCATGTCCGGGCCTATTTCCGCGATTATGCAGATGGCGGATGTCCTGCTGATTCCGGGAATTGTCTGTATCAGGCGTATCTCTTCGTGGTAGTGGGCCTCTGCGAGCCCCTCCATCTTTGTCAGTGATTCCGATATCCGTTCCTGATACAGGCCGTATTCCTCCAGGGCCTGCCGGAGCTGCCACCTGTGCCGCTCCTCCATGCATCCGCTCAGTGCCGCCATCGCCTCCGGCTTGCTGCGCGCCCTGCCGTGGACGTGCCCGGACAGTCTGCCCGGGTCATCCTCCCCGTCCGCCACAGCCTTGGCCACATCGAGAAAGCTCTTCGTCGAGATCTTGCTCAGCACACTGCTGAGCCTTATCCCGCCCGATACGAGTATCCTGTCCATCGCCGTCAGCACTTGGACCTGCCTCTTCACGTATCGGCTGTATGCTCGCGTGTATGTCCTGAGTTCGGCCAGCACCGTGTCCGGCACAAAACTCGACGGCAGCATCTGCTTGTGGGCCAGCTTGGCTATCCATATCGAGTCTTTCACATCGCTCTTGCGCCCCGGCATCTGCTTGATGAGGTACGGGTTGACCACCACGGCTTTCAGCCCGTTCCGCCTCAGCATGGTTCGTATCGCATCTATGTAGATGCCCGTGCTCTCCATCGACACAACCTCCACCGAATGTGACTTGATGTAGTCGCACATTCGCTGCAAATCCGGCGTAAACGAGCCGAATTTTTCAACTTTTGAATCTTTTCCATCGTATATTGCACAAAATATCGTATCTTTGTGCACGTCTAAACCGCAGGTTTTCATCATTGTATCTTTTTGTGGTTAAATTACAAAGATGCAAAATTCTGCGGTTTCTTTCTCAATTATTTTTATCTGTCTGTGTGTAAATCCGATTTTTTATGTAAATTTGCA
>JAZRVX010000273.1:0-1235 GCA_045599455.1 Faecousia sp.
AAAATTGCATTCGAATCTGCTTTGCAGCGGAAAACTGTACGGATGCTGCACTCTGCGATTCAGCCTTTTCCACAGGCAAAATGCCGAAGCGTACTTTTCTGTCCACGACAAAGAAGTAGCTATTTCAAGGCTTTTGTGGTAGTATAGAGCTATGGAAAAGAAAGACGTGCAGACAAGCAACACGGAAGAAATGGTCACCATTTCCCGTGCGGAATATGAACGGTTGCGTGCTCAGGAAGCCCGGATTGCATCGCTTGAGCATCAGATAGAGTTGCTCACGGAGGCAGTGCGCCTTGCGCAGCAGAAACGGTTTGGCGCCTCTTCCGAGCGCATCACGGACGAGGGTATGGAGCAGCTGAGCCTGCTGTTCAATGAGGCAGAGGTCTACGTTCAGGAAGAAAAGAGCGCACCTGTTGCCGTAGCAGCCCATGAGCGCCGGAAGCATGAATACACGCTGGACAAGCTCCCGGAAGGATTGCCTGTTGAGGTCGTTGAGCATCGGTTGGAGGGTGAAGAACTTGTTTGCCCTGCCTGCGGCAATGAGATGAGCGAAATTGGCAAAGAGGTCGTCAACAGAGTGAAGATGAAACCTGCCGAGCTCATCATCGAGCAGCATGTGTATTACAGCTATGCCTGCAAGTCATGCAATACGGAGAACATTGAGACGCCGATGGTAAAAGCGCCCCGGGAACCGAGCGTAATACCGGGAAGCTTTGCAACAGCAGAGGCGATTTCATACATCATGACGCAAAAGTTTGTGATGGGCGTACCGATCTACCGACAGGAAAAGGAACTGAAACGGCAAGGCATCGAACTGAGTCGGCAGACCATGTCAAACTGGATTCTGACGGCATCGGAAAAGCTACTGTCCCCGATTTATGAGAGACTGCACGGGGAACTGGTTTCGCGGGAAGTACTACATGCGGATGAGACAACGCTGCAGGTGCTTCATGAACCTGGGAAAAAGGCGACGAGTGAAAGCTATATATGGCTGTACCGGACAAGTGGAGACGGGAAAGCACCCATTTCCCTATATGAGTACCAACCGGGCAGAGGAGCAAAACATCCCAGGGAGTTTCTCAGCGGATTTCAAGGGTATCTGCATACGGACGGGTATGCCGGATACCACAATCTGCCGGAGGAGATCACGGTGGTTGGCTGTTGGGCGCACGCCAGGCGGAAGTTTGACGAGGCGATGAAGGCGCTACCGAAAGGAAAGGCTAAGGGCAGCTCAG
>JAZRVX010000274.1:0-10950 GCA_045599455.1 Faecousia sp.
CCTACTTACGGCACATATATTTTCAATAACCGGGATATTATGACCCGGACGGACGATCAGCTCGCGGTGATTCGTAACAAACATATTGGATTTGTGTTCCAGAATTTCTATCTGCTGCCCAATCTGACAGCAATAGATAATGTGGCGCTGCCGCTGCTGTATGCCGATGTGAAGAAAACGGAGCGCTTAGAGCTGGCAAAGGAGGCGCTGAAAACAGTCGGGCTGGAGGAACGAATGAACTTCTATCCCAATCAGCTTTCCGGCGGCCAGTGCCAGCGTGTGGCCATTGCCCGCGCCATGGTTTCAAAACCCGACCTTCTCCTTGCGGACGAACCCACGGGCGCCTTGGATACCAAGGCGGGCAATCAGGTCATGGAGATTTTTGACGGACTGAGCAAGGAGGGCATGACCATCCTTATGATTACCCACGAGCCATCTATTGCAGACTGTGCCCGCAAAACCTACCATATTCTCGACGGCGAACTGTCCACGGACGACAGCTGGCGAAGATAAGGATAACACTATGACGAAGAAACGAATGATAGTCTTCGGCGCATCGGCTCTCGGTGTGCTGATTGTGGGACTCGGAGCCTTTGCACTGAGCCGCCGCACCTCCACGGTGGTCAAGGTGTATGACTTTGAAAATGTGGGCATGACGGAGTTCTGGGGTGACAACAAGGAGTCCTATGGCCCCGTGTCCACGGATAAGATTCAGACCGTGTTTTTAAGCGACACCCAGGAGGTCACGGAAATTCTGGTCTCCGAGGGCGACACGGTGAAGAAGGGCGACCTTCTCATGCGCTTTGATACCACCATGAATGATTTGACCTTGGAGCGCAAGCGGCTGGAGGTGGAGAAGGTCAAGCTGCAGCTTGCCGATGCCAAGGACGAGCTTGTGCGCATTAAGAACATGAAGCCCTTGGTACCCCGGGAGCCTGCGAATACCGAGGTGGACTACGGCAATAAAATCAGTGCGGATTTCTTCCGTGCGGACTATGTAAAGACCGACGACGAATACGCTAAATTCACAGGCGAGGATAAAGACCACCCGGCAGTCATCTGGCTGCCCGAGGGCACGGCGCTGACAGCGGAGCTTCTGGCGCAGGTGCGCAGTGCGCTGCGGGTTTTGCGCTGGAAAGCGAAGATTGTTGCCGACCCCGAGACGGAAATCGCACAGGACGAGATTGAGGAAGTAACAGCGTTCTACGCTGTGATAAAGATGACGGCAGGGGACTATGAAAAGTCCGGTGTGTCCGTCTGGCAGGGCGTGTATATCGTGGGCGACCATATTTCCTACCTCTATCCCGTGGCGGGCTACGATGACCCCCTGCTCATTCAGGATGCCTACGAGCCGGAGGCACCGGATGATTCCAGCGGCTATACCTATGCCGAGATTCAGAAGATGCGTCAGGCCAAGGAGAAGGAAATCAAGGAGCTGGAATTCAAGGTCAAGACCACCGAGGCGGCCTATCAGATTGCCGTCAAGGAGATGGGAGACGGCAATGTCCACGCCGTCACCGATGGGCGCATTACCTCCCTGCTGACCCCGGAGGAGGCCATGGAGCGCCATGCCCCCATCCTCAAGCTCTCCGGCGGCGGTGGCTTCTATGTCAAGGGCTCCGTCAATGAGCTTGACCGGGAGAGCCTCACCATCGGACAGACGGTGAATATTCAGGACTGGTCAAACGGCGGTTTCTACGAGGGCACCATTGCTACCATCGGAGAATTCCCCGTTCAGGGTGAGAATTATAACTACGGCTCCAATCCCAATGCCAGCTACTATCCCTTCACGGTGTTTGTGGATGAATCGGCTGACCTTGCCGCCGGAAGCTATGTTTCCATCCAGTATTCGCTGGAGGGCTCTGCCGGTGTGTATCTGCAGATGCCGTTCCTGCGCACCGAGGGCGGCGAGAGCTATGTTCTCGTACAGGGGGAGCGGGGGAGACTGGAAAAGCGCACCGTCACCACGGGTAAATCCCTCTGGGGAAGCTATGTCCAGATTACCTCGGGTCTTAATCGGGATGACCTGATTGCCTTCCCCTATGGCAAGAATGTCAAAGAGGGCGTGCGCTGCGAGAAGGGCGATATGTCCGACCTCTACGCGTATTAAGGAGGGGCTGTATGAAAGAAAATGTAATGCAGGCCCTGCAGGGCGTGTGGAGTCATAAGCTCCGCAGTGCCTTAACCATGCTGGGTATCATCATCGGCATTGCCGCCATCATCACCATCGTGTCCACCATCAAGGGCACCAACGAGCAGATTAAGGAGAACCTAATCGGCGCGGGCAACAATGTGGTCACGGTGCAGCTCAATCAGAACGGCTACCCCTACGACATGAGCTGGAACGGCGTCCCATCCGGGGTGAAGACCATCACTGAGGAAACGAGAAAAGAACTCAGCGAGATTCGGGGAGTGGAGGCTGTGAGCCTTTATAATAATCGCAGCTACAGCGAGAATGTTTTCTATCTGGGCGAGAGCTTCAATGGCAGCCTGTTCGGCGTAGATGAACATTATCTTTCCGCCTATGGCTACCGCATCCGCCAGGGCAGGGGCTTTACGGCGGCGGACTTTGAAAATTTCCGCAAGGTTGCCTTGGTGGATTCCACTGCCGCATCCTCTCTTTTCGGCGGGAAAAACCCCGTGGATAAGTGCATTGAGATTGGGCAGGAGGTCTTCACCGTGGTGGGCGTGGTAGCTCCCGGGGAGGAGTTCAGCCCCACCATCAATTCCATGCAGGACTACTGGATGTATGCCAACCAGTCGGGGGGCTGCATCTATATCCCCATTACCGTCTGGGCGGTGCCCTATCAGTTTGACGAGCCCCAGAATGTGGCAATTAAGGTGTCGAGCACCGATGTAATGACCACGGCGGGGAAGACTGCGGCGGATATTCTGACCGTCGCCCAGATTTCGGGGCAGGATACGGGCTTTGATTACCGTTCTGCCGATATGCTGGAGCAGGCACAGCAGCTTCAGAAGATGAGCCGCTCCACCAATACCCAGCTTATCTGGATTGCCTCTATTTCGCTTCTGGTGGGCGGCATCGGCGTTATGAACATCATGCTGGTGTCCGTTACGGAGCGTACCGGCGAGATTGGCCTCAAAAAGGCCATCGGCGCTAAGAAAAAGCGAATTTTGCTGCAATTTCTGACTGAGGCGGCGGTGCTGACCTCTCTCGGCGGCGTGGTGGGTGTCATTTTGGGTGTTGCCATGGCATTCCTCATTTCGGGGATTATGCAGATTCCCGTTGCCATTTCCTTCCCGGCTATCGCTGTGGCGGTGGTGTTCTCCACTTTGATTGGTGTGGTCTTCGGTCTGCTTCCCGCCACCCAGGCCGCCAACCTCAACCCCATCGATGCACTGCGCAGGGAGTAGAGTGCTCGCTTTGCTCACAGGCATCAGACATCAGTGGCAGTAAAATTGGTGCAAATTTCTTGATTTACGCACCAAAAAACTGATGCCTGATGCCTAACGAGGTTATAGTCTTCTGATTCTTCAATGCTCCCGCATCCTCAATGCCCCGAGAAAATCTCGGGGCGTTCCTTTTTGCTGGACAATTTCTACAACCGTGGTATAATTGCCCTATCTAGAGATACAGAGGCATTTATATGGACAAACCCAAGCTTCAGATGACGGAAGGTGCGATTGCCCCCATCATTCTGAAATTCTTTTTCCCCATTCTGCTCGGAACTTTCTTCCAGCAGATGTATAATCTGGCGGACACCATCATCGTCGGCCGCTTTGTGGGCACGCAGGCGCTGGCGGCGGTGGGGGCTACCGGCTCCCTTATGAGTATGGTCAATGGCTTCTTCGTGGGCATCGGCTCCGGCGCAACGGTGATTCTGAGTCAGTTCTACGGCGCGGGGGACAGCCGGGGCGTGGATAAGGCGCTCCATACCGCCCTGACACTTGCCGTGGCATTAGGCACCCTGATTACCCTCCTTGGCGTGAGTCTCAGCCCTGCGGTACTTCATTGGATGGGTACACCGGACAGCTGCTTTGCCATCTCCGTGTCCTATATCCGCATTATTTTCGGCGGTGCCGTCGCATCCATGGTCTATAACATGGCCGCGGGCATTCTGCGCGCCATGGGCGATTCCAAGCGCCCTGTGTACTATCTGGTATTCTGTTCCGTTCTCAATATCATTCTGGATATTCTTTTTGTGGTGTACGGGAAAATGGGTGCGCCCGGTGCGGCGCTGGCAACCATCCTCAGTCAGCTCATCAGCGCCCTTTTGCTGATTCGCCTTTTGCAGCATCTGCCGGAGAATCGTCTGGACTTGCACAAGCTGTGCCTGGAGAAGTCCCTCATGGGCAGGATTCTGGCCATCGGGCTTCCGGCGGGACTGCAATTCGTCACCTTTGACCTGTCCAATATTCTGGTGCAGGCGGGCATCAATTCCTTCGGGGATGTAATCATGGCGGCGTGGACTGCCCTCGGCAGAGCCGACACCCTCACATGGATGGTCAGCGGCGCATTCGGCGTATCCATCACCACCTTTGTGGGTCAGAACTTCGGCGCAGGAAAGATTGACCGTATTCACAAGGGCGTGCGGGTGTGCCTCGGACTGAGCGTGGTGACGATTGGTGCGCTGGCGGCGCTGGAAACGGTGTTCCGCGCCACACTTCTGGGCATCTTCACCATGGATGAAGCGGTTATCCGTGCGGGCTGTCAGATTATCGCCCTGACTGTGCCCTTTAACCCGCTGTTCATGCCTACGGAGATTTTTGCAGGAGCCATGCGCGGCGTGGGCAGCTCCGCAACCCCCACGGCCATCACCGGCGTGTGCATCTGCCTGTTCCGGGTGCTGTGGCTTTATACCGTCGTCAGGCGTTACCATTATGTGCACATGCTGGCACTGGCCTATCCCGTCAGCTGGACGCTGTGTATGCTGACCTTCACCGCAGTCTACCTTCGCGGCAACTGGCTGAAAAATCGTTTGAGCGCAACGCAGGTAACTGCATAATTACAATACGATAATACGCATTTTCTGATTCATCACATACTGTGCGGGCGACTATCAGTCGCCCGCACAGTATGTGCCGAAATAATTTGATAATCCAATGTGAATTCGTATAATTCTGCATATTCGCCTGAGATTTATTTGATTTACAGAATTTACTGCCGGGTAGCTGATTGTCGCCTCTGCAGTCACGAATGAAGTAAAAAAGAGACCGGCAATGCCGGTCTCTTTTCGTATCTTATCCCATTACATATCGTACACGCCCATGATGACGATACCCACGAAGGTGGTCAGGATGCAGGCGTAGTGCTTCCAGGAGAGCTTTTCTTTCAGGAACAGGCGGCTCCACAGCACGCTCACCATGCAGTAGGAGGCGATGATGGGGGCAGCCAGTGCGCTTTCACCGCTTGCCAGTGCGTAGATGTAAGCCAGCTGACCGGCGGTCTCGAAGATAGCGCCCACATATTTGGGAGTCTCACGCTTGGGAAGCAGCTTCTGCTTCTTGATAATCACGGTGTATACAAAGCTTACGATACCTGCAAACAGGAAGGTCAGCTCATAGGCCACATTGGCGCTGTCCTCATTCAGAGTTTCCAGAATCAAGTCGTCTGCGAAGGTGCCGGCGGCATCCAGCATGCAGTAGGCAATGGGCAGAGCCAGAGCCAGCCAGCTCTTGGCGTATTTGTAGTTGGAAGCCTCCTGACGGGCGGCTCTCAGATCGTCATCCTCTCCGGCCTCCACGAAGCCCAGACCGATGACACCGGCGCATGCCAGCGCGATTGCTAAGTACTGGGCGGCGGCCATTTCCTCGGCGGTGCCGCTGACGATGGCGATGATGGCAACCAGCGCACCGCTGGCATTGCAGATGGGGGAGGAGATGCTCAGCTCAATATAGCGCAGGCCGATGTAGCCCAGTGCCATGGAGAAGATGTAGAGCAGGGAAACGGGCAGGTATGTCCAGATGACATCCCAGCTGATTTCCACGCCCATGAACAGAACCTCCACAGCGGCGTGAATGCCCATGACCACGCCAACGGCGGTGACCATCTTCAGATGTGCGTACTTGTCGTCGTTGTCACGGCAGCCGAGCTTGCTGAAGAAGTCCGAACCGGACCAGCACAGCAGTGCGATGACAGAGAACCAAAACCAACTCATTTTTTTACCTCTTTTTCTTGTGATTTCTAAAAACGCAGAGGTCACCTGCGTTACAGATTGACGAGTTTCGCATCCACCATCTTTTGCAGACTCATGAGGATGCCGAGCTTTGCATGAGCCCATGTCAGGCCGCCCTGGAAGTAAACGGCGTAGGGCTCACGGATGGGGCCATCGGCAGAAAGCTCTATGGAGCTGCCCTGCACAAAGGCACCGGCGGCCATGATGACCTTGTCGTTGTAGCCGGGCATATCCCAGGGCATGGGAGCGGCGTAGGAGTCCACAGGTGCTGCGGCCTGAATGCCGGAGCAGAAGGCAATCATACCGGCCTCGCTGCCCAGTTCCACGGCCTGAATGATGTCGTGACGGGTCTCGTTCGCACCGGGCACACAGCGGAAGCCCAGAGGCTCATACAGGTTTGCGGCGAAGATGGCACCCTTCTCCGCACCGGCTACCACCGTGGGGGCGAGGAAGAATCCCTGGTAGAGCTGTGTCATCAGCCCCAGGTTTGCACCGACCTCCTGACCGAGACCGGGGGCGCTCAGGCGGAAGCCGCAGCGCTCCACGCACTGCTTGGTACCGCAGATGTAGCCGCCGATGGGGGCAAGGCCGCCGCCGGGGTTTTTAATGAGGCTGCCTACCACCATGTCGGCACCCATGTCAGAGGGTTCATTGACCTCCACAAATTCGCCGTAGCAGTTATCCACCATGACGAGCACGCCGGGCTTTACCTTCTTGCAGAAGGCGATAAGCTCCCCAATCTGCTTTACCGAGAAGGTGGGGCGGGTGGCGTAGCCCTTGGAGCGCTGCATGGTCATGAGCTTTGTTTTTTCGTTGATGGCCTTTGCGATGTTGTCGTAGTCAAATGTGCCGTCGCTGAGCAAATCCACCTGACGGTAGCTTACTCCGTATTCTTTCAGGGAGCAGGGGCTTTCCCGAATGCCGATGACCTCCTGCAGCGTGTCGTAGGGCAGACCCACAGGGGAGAGCAATTCATCCCCGGGCAGCAGATTGGCGCTCAGTGCCACGGTCAGGGCGTGGGTGCCGCAGGTAATCTGGGGGCGCACCAGCGCGGCCTCGGTGTGGAATACATCGGCGTAGACCTTTTCCAGCGTGTCACGACCCAGATCGTCGTAGCCGTAGCCGGAGGTTGCGGCAAAGCAGGCCGCGCTGACGCGGTTTTTCTGCATGGCGGCAATGACCTTGGCCTGATTGTACTCGGCAATCTTGTCGATTTCGGCAAATCGGGTTTCCAGCTTTTTGAGTGCCTTTTCGCCGTAGGCATATACGGCAGGGGAGATACCCAGTTCGTTATACAGATTCAGTAATTCATCCATAGCTTAATCCTTCTTTAGATTTTTCAGCAAATCGTCTGCCAGATTGTTCAGAACCTCGGGGCGGGAGATAATAAGCCCCACCTCGGGGTCGCCCACGATGAGCAGCGTATCGCCCGGGGCGATGTGGAAGGCCTCCCGCGCTTCCTTGGGAATGACGAGCTGACCGCGGTCACCAACCTTGGCAGTGCCGAAAATGCGCTGTGCGGACTGTTTTCCCAGAATGTGTTTTCCTAAGGCCATGGGCATCCCCTTCCAATCATACTTTTCATACTTTTCACACAAGAACACATTATATTGACTTTTGGATAAAAGTCAAGGAAAAAGCCGGAAATCGACATATTGCCCATCGACTCCCGGCTTTTCAATTTCTTTTACGGCAGTTTGCTTAATCGCGGCGGCGGTTATTGCCCCGACCGAAGATGATGAGCAGACGCAGCAGCTGAGCCAGCGCCGTTGCGGTGGCGGCAACATAGGTCAGCGCGGCGGCTTTCAGGGTCGCCTTGGCACCCCGGCGTTCTTCATCGGTGAGAAGACCCGCCTGTTCGATGGTGACGAGGGCTCTGTGGCTGGCATCAAATTCCACGGGCAGGGTCAGGAACTGGAACAGCACCGAAAGACCGAAAGCCGCAATGCCGGTGTAGATTAAGGTGTCGGAGAAGCCTCCCATTGCACCGAACAGAATGCCTGCCAGAATCAGGGGCATGGCAATCTTGGAGCCGAAGTTGGTCACGGGGATGATGGCGGCGCGGAGTTTGATGGGGGCGTAGCCGCCGGCATACTGGCAGGCGTGACCTGCTTCGTGGCAGGCAACGCCGATGGCGGCCACTGAGGCGGAGTCGTATACACTGTCCGACAGCCGGATTACATTGCTCCGGGGGTCATAATGGTCGGTCAGGTCTCCGGCCACGCGCTCAATGCGCACATCATGCACGCCGTTGGCATTCAGTACCCGCTGAGCGGCTTGCGCACCGGTAAGGTGGCGCATATTATATTGGGTAGAATAGCGGTTAAAGGTGGATTTTACATTTGCGCTGGCCCACAAGCTCAGAATCATGCAGGGCAGCACCAGAACCAGATAGGTCCAGTCAAAGCCGTATCCGTAATACATAGCAGTTTCCCTTCCTTGTTTTTTCTTACATTATACCCACTCGGGCGCCGTTTGGCAAGTGCTCTGAAAAAACAGACATTATTCACAATTTGTATTATAGACGAAGACGGAGCCTTGTGGTATACTATAGGCAGAAAAAAACGGGAAATTGTATCCGAATTATCGAAAGAAGGCTGCTATTTCATGGTTGATCCCAGAAAGAATCGTTATCTCTATCTGTCCCTGTCCATTTTCTGCGCACTGGCAGCGGCCATCGTGGTCTATTTTGCCCTCCTGCGCTTCACAGGCATCGGCGCAGTTCTGCGCACTGTCAGCCGCATTATGGCACCCTTTATCTACGGCGCGGTGCTGTCCTACCTCCTGCGCCCGGCCTGCAATCTCATTGAGCGTACTGCCCGCCGTCTGCTGCCCCCTCAGGCCAGAAAGCTTGCAACGCCCATTGCCATCTTCGGCAGCCTGATTTTCGGTGCGGCGATTGTCTATGCCGTCATCATTATGATTGTGCCCCAGATGGTTTCCAGCATCGTCACCATCTGGAATGCCGTCCCCGGCCGTATCAATCAGCTTGTGGACTGGGCAAATGTCTACTTCGGCGAAAATGAAGAGCTGGTGGAATTTCTGGATGCCAGAGCCGAGCAGTTCTATAATGAGACCTATAAGTGGGTTCAGCAGAATGTGGTTCCCCATGCGACCAACATCGTCAACGGCGTGGGCATGAGTGTCTACCGTATCTTCATGTTCCTGTACAATACCTTAATCGGTATCATCGTGGCTGTGTATCTGCTTGGTGACCGCCGCAAGTTCTACTATCAGGGCAAGCTCATTATCCGCAGCGCCCTGCCCGAGAAGTGGGCGGAAAAGGTCTTGGCAGAGATTCGCTTCATTGACAATAAGTTCAATGGATTCATTAACGGCAAGATTGTGGACTCCGCCATTGTAGGCCTGCTGTGCTACATCGGCTGTGTGGTTCTGGACATTCCCAGCCCCATTCTGGTGTCTGCCATCATCGGCGTGACCAATGTGATTCCCTTCTTCGGCCCCTTCATCGGTGCCGTCCCGGCAACTCTGCTGATTCTCATTGCAAATCCCATGAAGGCACTGTGGTTTGTTATCTTCGTCATTGTGCTCCAGCAGATTGACGGCAATATCATCGGCCCCAAGATTCTGGGCAACAGCACCGGCCTTTCCGGCTTCTGGGTCATGTTTGCCATCATCCTCTTTGGCGGCGTGTGGGGCATTGCCGGCATGGTGGTGGGTGTTCCCATCTTCGCCGTGGGCTATGACATCATCAAGCGTGTTGTCCACAAGGGTCTCAAGAAGAAGGAGAAGCTGGAGCTTTGGGAGCAGTACCGTGCCCAGTTCCCCTCCGGCGATGAGGAACATTGGGAAGTGGATACAACCGCTGAGAATATGGAGAGCTGAATGAACTACGCAACCATAAAAGACTGTGATATTGCCAATGGCCCCGGAGTGCGGGTGAGCCTGTTTGTCTCCGGCTGTACCCACCGCTGTCCCGGCTGCTTCAACGAGGTCGCATGGCCTTTTGACTATGGGGAACCCTTCACCACCGAGGTGGAGGATAGGATTCTTGCCATGCTGGCTCCCGGTTATGTGCAGGGTCTGACGCTTCTGGGTGGCGAACCCTTTGAACCCCAAAATCAGGGCGCAATCGTGCAATTCCTGCGGCGGGTGAAGGCGGCCTACCCGGGTAAGAGCATCTGGGCATTCTCGGGCTTCCTTTATGAGGATATTATTTCCGGCAGATTGGGCGATAAGGCAGTTACCGATGAATTTTTGAATTACTTGGATGTTCTGGTGGATGGCCCCTTTGTGCTGGCGAAGAAGGATTTGACGCTTCGCTTCCGAGGCTCCTCCAATCAGCGCATCATTGACATGGTGCAAACCCGCGCCTGCGGAGAGATAAAGCTCTGGCATGACTGGCAGACCGATGGAAAGGGACTGAAAAAACGATGAATATTTCCGTAAAAAAATTAAAGCCCGAAGCAATCCTGCCCACCTATGGCTCTGCCATGGCGGCGGGCGCAGACCTTTATGCATGTCTGACGGAGACCGTAACCGTGGAGCCGGGGCAGACTGTTTTCATCCCCACGGGACTTTCCATGGCGCTGCCCGATGGCTTCGTGGGTCTTATCTACGCCCGCAGTGGCTTAGCCTGCAAGCGGGATTTGGCACCCGCCAACAAGGTCGGTGTCATCGACAGCGACTACCGGGGCGAGTTCATTGTGGCACTGCATAATCACGGACAGAAGCCGCAGACCATTGCCCACGGCGAGCGGATTGCCCAGCTCGTCATTGCGCCGGTGGCACAGGGAACCTTCTGCGAGACCGATTCCTTGGATGAAACCGCCCGGGGTGCCGGCGGCTTCGG
>JAZRVX010000275.1:0-1328 GCA_045599455.1 Faecousia sp.
GGCGGCATATGCGTCTCAAGTGTGCTATACTGGTTGGGGCGGCCATACAGCCGCGGATGAGAGGCAATTCGGTTGCCTTCGAAGAAAACCTCAACCGTATGTGAAGTGAGACGCACATCAACCTTTTGCTTGATGTACTCATATGGAACGGAGTAATTCTGCTTATCCACAGAAATGTGGTAGTTATACTGGACTGTGGCGACCTTCCACATTGCCAGTTCAAACGGCACGGCAGGCAGCGGCAAAAGAAACGGTTTTTCTTCCTCAAACGCGACTGCACGGCTGCCGTCTTTCTTCTGAAATGGCTTGTGGTTGAACTCATAGAGCTTCTCTTCTACCGCTTCATTCAGCTCTGCCAAAGAAAAGAACTGCCTGTTCCGCAGAGCCGCAATGATCCATGTGGAGACCACACCCACGGAGCCTTCAACAAAAGCCTTATCTTTCGGCATTCTCGGACGGGCGGGAATAACGGCTGTCCCATAGTGCTCCGCCATCTCGCGGTAACTGCGGTTCAAAACGGTTTCATCCTTTGTGTTCTTAATAACGCCAGTCTTGAGATTGTCCGGCACGAGGATGCGGGTGACGCCGCCAAAGTAACGGTAGGCATTGACGTGGGCGTTGATCCAGGCTTCCTGCTTTTCATCCAGAAAGGCCTCTGCATAGGCATAACCGCTGTATGGCAGGACAGCAACGAACAGGTATGCCGGGATCAGTTCTCCGGTGTCCGTGTCCACGATTCCCATGGTATCTCCCGCCCAGTCCACCTGCATGGTCTCACCGGGCTTATGGTTGAGGTGCATGGTGGCCTTGGTCTTGTGGACATAGTCTGCATAGTACTTGTTGAACTGTGTGGACTGGTATGGGATTTCTCCGGCTGCCCGGCACTGCTCACAGTACTCCACCCAGAGCAGACTTAACGTGACGCCGCTCTTCTGCATTTCCTTGTGAATCTGTTCGTAGTCCGGCATATGGTACGTCGGATGGGTTGTGCTTTCAGGAAAAAGCGTATCTGTAACCTTTTCCGGTGGCAGGGCACGCAACTGCTCCCAGCTGACCGATGCCTCCTGGGCCCGCTGAAGCGTACGTGTCACGGTGTTCCGACCACATCCGCAGGCCGCAGCAATCTCCTTGTTGGACAATCCAAGGCTCTTTAGCCGCAGGATTTCCTTGTGATTCGTCATGTGATGACCTCCTGTAAAATGAATTCAGCTTACGCTGTTAATCCATTATACAGGATGCACCACGGTCGCGGCGACGATGCACCATTTCGCCGGTCAGCCTGCACCATTTGTGCGGTCAGGATGCACCATTCCCGCCGGCGTATTCAA
>JAZRVX010000276.1:0-9560 GCA_045599455.1 Faecousia sp.
TCACGAAATTTCTTACCGCTTGCCGCAAGCCGGGATAAACTGTATCTTTGCATACATTATCTATAAGTTTTCGATTTTTGCAACTCACCTGAAAAGAAAATTATGAATCACAGCTTCTAATCCAATCGTCCAAAAATGCCAATTGCTTCTCGGTATGGAACCAATGCTCGCCGTTTTCCATTACGGTTAAATCCGCTTTAATAGCCTGCGCAAAAGCCCGAATGGTTTCCGGGGACTGCAAATGGTCGGCGCTTCCGTACAGGATGGCAGTCGGTATTCGCCAGAAAATCGGGTGGCTGCGAACCCATGACAGATATTCCCGGGATAAGGTTTCACCAAAAGATGTTTCTATTACGCCTTTTTCCATCAGGTCTGCTTCCGTAACCCCCGCCCACATCATCATATCGGCAATCAATTTCTCCATGTTTACAATGGGAGATATGAAATATGCCTTTTCTATTTCTGCATTGCGCAAAGCATGCATCGCAAAGAACGCGCCGATGCTATTTGCAATCAGAATTACGGACGGATAACGACTGCCGATATCGTGAAAGAAATCGGTAAATTCCGCCATTGCCTTCCACGGAGTTTGGGACACATAATCAAAGCCAATCACTTCGCAGTCGGGAAACAGTTTCTTATAATGCTCTGCTTCGTCTGCGCTGCCGCCCTTTCCGTGAATATAAATCACTGCTTTTTTGTATTTCATTTTTATGCCCTCCCGCGGCCGCTTCCAGCCCCGCCGCTTATTCAGCGTCATGTTCGTCAATTCCCCGAATCGGCACCCGGATACCGCACTCGTAATTCAGCGACCGGAGATTTCCGGCAGAGTAGACTTCAAGATACATCGTTTTGACTATCTTCCGTTCGTTAGTCAATACCTTTTTGCAATTTATGTCTCATCAAAAAAATAGAGCAAATGGATTTTGCGGAAACTATGGTTAAAGATAAGGCATCATGCCGCAGGCTTCAGGCATCAGTTTTTGAGCGTGTAAGCAAAATGGTATTACCGATTTTACGGTCACTGATAACGGATGCCTGACAACTGATAACTGCGCACGCAAGTGCGCGAAAGCTCCCTTTATTCAATCTCCGCAAAAAGAAAAAGCCCGCAAAGCCTTACGCTTTGCGGGGCTATTTTCTTACTTCAGGTTGAAGCGCTTGTTGAAGCGATCAACACGTCCACCGGTGTCAACCAGCTTCTGCTTGCCGGTATAGAAAGGGTGGCACTTGGAGCAAATCTCAACACGAATGTCCTTCTTGGTAGAGCCGGTAGTAAAGACATTGCCGCAGGCGCAGCGGATGGTGGTCTGCTCGTAATTGGGATGGATACCTTCCTTCATTTCGTTCACCTCTCTCATATCAGTTAAAGGGCGCAGTTGCCCTAACTATCTGTTAATTGCCCGAGTATCTTATCACAGTTTGCGCAAGATTGCAAGGATTTTTTTAAGAAATTTTCAAATCCCCTTAAAAGGCCCAGTTTCCGCCACGGAAGATGGGTACCACGGAACCATCGGCGCAGACAGCATCAATGTTCATGCTGTCACAGCCAATCATAAAGTCCTCGTGAATCATGGAGTCGTTGACACCCAGCGCGCGGCACTCATCCAAGGTCTTATTCTGATAATCCTCCACGGTATCGGCAAAGCCCATACCCAGCGCCAGATGACAGGCGGCATTCTCATCGAACAGGGTTTCATAGAACAGAATCCCGCTTTGGGCAATGGGGCTTGCCTGCGGCACCAGTGCGCACTCGCCAAGGTAGGCCGCGCCCTCGTCCATGGCAATCATGGTCTCCAGCAGTTCCTGACCCTTGGCGGCCTTGACCTCCACCGCCTTGCCGTTTTCAAAACGGATGGAAAAATCCTCGATAAGCTGGCCGCGATAGCTCAGGGGCTTCGTTGCGTAGACAATCCCCTCAGCTTTGCCGCGCATGGGAGAGACAAAGCATTCCTCGGTGGGGATGTTGGGGTTAAAGGAAATGCCGCCCCGGTGGGTATCACAGCCACCGCAGAAACGCCCCTCGGGCATCATGCCCACGGTCAAATCCGTGCCGTTACCGGCAGTATAGTGCAAGGAAGAAATGTGCAGGTCGTTGAGATACTTGCAGCGTGCTTTCAGGTCAGCATTGTGTGCCTGCCAGTTGGCAACGCCGTCCCCTGCCACCCGAGAGGCATCCAGAATGGCCTGCCAGAGCTTCTCCATGGCAACGGAGGTACGCTCTCCGGGAAATACCTTCTTTGCCCATGCTTTACCGGGCACGGCGGCAATACACCACTGCACGCAGTTTTCCATCTTATCCTTGTAGGGCTTCAGGATGGGGTACTGCATGCGTCTGGCCTTGGAAAGCTTGTCCATGTTTACGCCCTTGAGTCCATCGGGATCCTCGGACACAATATGCAGGCGGCAGGGCAAAACCTCGGCATAGTGCGCCTGCTGTGCAATTTCCCAATCCTTCACGGTTCCGAGGGTTTTCAGGCTCTTATTGCGCACATGAATCTTAGTCAGGGGCTGGTAGCTCCAATGGACATTGACTTCGCTTGCCTTGGCCTTGTAGCATTCCTCCACAACCATCTGAACAAACTCAGGCTGGTCAAGCTCTGTGTAAATCTCCACGGCCTGACCCTTCTGAACATTGAGTCCCGCTTTTACAATCAGGCGGGCATACTCCCGCAGCACGGTTTTCTTCATATCGTTTCTCCTTTTCGGTTTTTCCATATTCTAGCAGATAAAGACTGCCGGGTCAATCGGCATTGCGTTTTGATTGCGTTTCCTATATAATATATCCATAATAACCGGATTAACGGCAGGAGGCGCACAATATGCTCACAAAAGAGGAATTTAAGAATCTCATTTCCAAAGGGGCTGTCATTCTGGACGGTGCCACAGGCTCCAACTTAAGAAACAGCGGAATGCCCAAGGGCTGCTGCACGGAAAAATGGGTGCTGGAAAACCCGGCAATTTTGCAGGACTTACAGCGCCGCTACGCCGAGAGCGGCTCGCAGATTCTCTACGCCCCCACCTTTCAGGCACAGCCTCTGGCGCTCAAGGCCGTGGGACTGGATGCCGAGACCGAAAAAGTGAATGCCGCACTCATTGCCATAAGCCGCGCCGCCGCACCGGAGTGTCTAATTGCCGGTGACATTGCCACCATGGCAGGGGTCTGTGACAGCTGGGACGAAGGAAACTTCGACCTGCTTGTGGAGAATTACCGCCGCCAGATTCGCGGTCTGATTGACGGCGGCGCTGACCTGCTGGTGGGTGAAACCCTCATGTACGCCGTGGAGGGCGAGGCCATTCTGACCGCCGCCGAATTAGAGGGTGCCGGGGCAATCATGTTTTCCTTTACCATGCAGCCGGACGGCAGTCTGTTCTCCGGCGCGGATGTGGGGCCGATACTGAAATCTCTGGAAGAGAGCGGCGCGGATGCCGTGGGCTTTAACTGCGTGGCGGCGGACGGGATGACGCCATATCTTGTCAGCAAGCTCAGACGCTTCACCAAGCTCCCCCTTATCTGCAAGCCCAATGCAGGGATTCCCGTCATCGGCTCGGACGGCATCGCCCACTACAATATGAATGCGCCGGAATTTGCGGGCATTGTAAAGCAGTGCTATGAAAACGGCGCTTCCATCCTCGGCGGCTGCTGCGGCACCACCCCGGAATACATCCGCGAAGTGGTGAAGGCTGTGAGATAAAGGAATCTTTAACGGCTGCGCCGTTAAAGATTCAGTCATCAGTCATCAGTTTTTGCTTGCTTAAATCGGCGCTTTCACCTAAAGTCAGCACTCTGATGACTTACGACTGATAACTACGAGCGAAGCGAGTTAAAGCTCCCTTTATCCCACTTTCACAGCTAAAATAAACCATTGCGCATTGTCACAAAAGCTGGTATACTGTGACTGCTATGAAAAAACGAGTACATTTCTATGTCAATGCGAATAACGCATGGACAGTTCTGATGTGCGTACTGATGGTTGCTTCGGCGCTGACCCGCATTGTGATAATCGGTGTGAAAGGAATCGGTTTCACAGGCAATGTGTGGAGTCAAATTGTTCTGCCGGTAGCGGCAACCACTCTGTACGCCCTCATTGCTCTGCTAAACGGCAGAGAATTTTTCTTCAAGACGGCCATTCCCGTTTGGATGCTGGCTGCCTACTCCGCAATCTGGGTCAACGGCAACACCCAAAGCAAGCTCCTTATGATGCTGGTGTGGGCGGCACTGCTGTTTGGCGCGCTGCTGTACACGGAGATGGTGACCGGTGAGCGAGCAAGAATGATTTGGCTGCTGCTTCCCATGATTCTGACTGCTGCATTATTCATGGTCTACTATCATCTGGAGGCTGTGAAAGCCATGGACTTCCCCGCTTTCCTGCCGCTTCTTCCCGATGTGCTGGCGCTGCTGGGTGCTGCAATGCTGGTGCCCGCCATCCGCATGCATCCTGTGGATGAATACCATCCCACATGGGGTGACCGCTCCGATGGCCGAAGAATCCGCACCCTGCCTCCCATGAATCAGGTCTCCCCCTATATTATGGAAAACCGCATCGGTTCCATGAACTCCTTCGAGCAGGCATTTGAAATCACCGCCGTTGACCGCTATATCCGTCAGAAGCGTAAAGAAGGTCTCACCTCTTTCGGCATCATGCATGTTTTTCTGGCCGCCTACTGCCGTGGCGTAGCCAAGTACCCCGGACTGAACCGCTTTATCTCCGGTCAGAAAATCTACAGCCGCGGAAACGATATTGCGTTCTCCATGACCATCAAGAAGGACATGACCGTGGATGCCCCCGAGAGCGAAATCAAAGTGCATCTGAGTCCCTGCGACACTGCCGATGATGTATACCGCAAGGTAAACGAAGCAATCGATGTGGTAAAAAATACCCCCCTGGATTCCGACTTCGACAAGACTGCCGCAGCTCTGCTGATGGTACCCGGTGTGTTTCTGCGGCTGGTTGTGTGGATTCTGAAGCTCATGGACTACTTTGGGCTGCTTCCTGCTTTCTTGCTTGAGGTCAGCCCCTTCCACGGAAGTGTCTTCTTCACCTCCATGGGAAGCCTTGGCATTCCGCCCATTTACCATCACCTGTACGACTTCGGTAATCTCCCCGTGTTCGGCTCCTTCGGCATAAAGCGCCGGGCAGCAGAGCTTCAGGAGGACGGCTCCGTTGTCACGCGGAAATATGTGGACTTCAAGTTCACCATGGACGAGCGAATCGTGGATGGGTTCTACTATGCCGCATTCTTTAAGTACCTCAAACGCTTCATTGCCCACCCGGAACTTCTGGATAATCCCCCGGATGAAGTCATCTCCGACATTGATTAAATTTTCATTGCATTTTGTGTAAGTGTGGGTTATACTAAAAGTACCAATCCATGAGCACTTTTCAAGGAGGACTTGAATATGAAAGCCGTTAATACCATTCTTAAGATTGTTGCCGCTCTGGCCGCTGTTGCCGGCGCTGTGTATGTGGTCGCCACCTATGGTGACAAGATTGTCGCATGGGCAAAGGACATGATGGAGAAGTATCCCTGCATCAAGTTCTGGGAGAACTGCGATTGCTGCTGCTGTGAAAAGAGCGAAGAGGCCGCCGAAGAAGCTCCCGCTGCCGGCGCAGAGGAAGGCACTCCCGTTGCGGACGAAAGTGATTTCGTCGGCTAAGACAAAGCTGTGAAAAATCACCCGATTGAAAATCGGGTGATTTTTTATTGGGGTTTTCAGGTATTGAGGTAGGAAACAAGGGATGGGTGGGTAATAGATTATTTCGCTCGCTAACGCTCGCAGGCATCGGGCATCAGCCATCAGGCATCCGTGGCAGTAAAATCGGTGCAAACCGTTTGGATTTGCATGCAAAAAACTGATGCCTGAAGCCTGAGGCCTGTCGGCTGAAACTTTAACGGCTACGCCGTTAAATCTTACTCCTTCTCCCAAGCAAAGCCGGAAAAGACAGGTACGCCGGAATAAGTTTGCGCTTTCTTCTCCCCGCGAAGGACTTCCAGTGCGGCACTTGCCAGAGCCTCCTGTTCGCACTCGCCGGGGTACACACTGACGGGTGCAATCCAGCCGCAGTGGTCACGAATGCCGGCCACAATGTCGGCAAAGCGCACAAGGCCGCCGGTCAGGAGAATTCCATCCACTCTGCCTTTCAGCACAACCGCCATCTCGCCAATGGACTTGGCAATCTGATAAATCATGGCATTCCAAACAGTAACCGCTTTGGTATCCCCTGCATCCACCATAGCGTGTACGGTGTCTGCATTGGAGGTGCCAAAGTGGCTGACAAAGCCGCCGGAGCGGGACAGCATACCCCGCATTTCCTCGGTGGAATGCCCGGCATCCAGATACTGCAGAACCTCCATAATGGGAATGCTTCCAAGTCTTGTAGGCGTGAAGGGGCCGTCACCGCCCGCGCCCTCGGTGGAGTCCACCATCCTGCCTTTTTCGTGGGCGGTGATGGTGATGCCGCCGTCAATATGACAGACGATGAGATTCATATCCTCATAGTGTTTTCCGAGACTTTTGGCATGCTCATCGGCAATGCCTTTCTGGTTCAACACATGAGTTTGGGCGCGGCGATATAGCCCCGCAATACCCGTCAGGCGTGCGCTGTCGCACAGCTCATCCACATTGGTAGGATTCAGCGTATACATGGGTTTCCCATATTTCTTGCCCAGCTCATAGGCCAGCATGACACCGAGCTTTGCCGGGTGGTCGGAGCCGCCCACATCACAGGCAGTATCCGTCACCAGCTCCGGAGAAATTTCCATGCATCCCCCGGGCTGGGAATAGGCACACCCACCCCTGCCCACAAAAGCATCGATGGATGCCGGGTCAATGCCGTACTTCGCCATAAAGTCCGTCAGAACCTTCATGCGCATGGGCATCTGGTCATTGGTCGTCGGATACTTCATCAGCTCCGGGGCATCGTGGAAAATGCTCTCGGTAGCCACATTCTTCATGCCCTCAAAGAAGCTTACCTTGGTGGAGGTGGAGCCGGGGTTAATAATCAAAAGGCGTTCATCAGCCATTGACAAGCTCCTCGTCCGTCAGGATGTGAAAAAGCATCGTCACGCACTTTTCCATATCCTCCACAGGAATAAACTCAAAACGCCCGTGGAAATTCTCACCGCCGGTACACAGATTGGGGCAAGGCAGACCCATATAGCTGAGGCGTGCGCCGTCCGTGCCGCCGCGGATGGGCACCTCGGTGGGATGCATCCCGGCCTTTGCCATGGCTCTCTTGGCACGGTCAACCACATACATAACAGGCTCGATGCAGGAGCGCATATTGAAATAGCTGTCCTTGACGGTCAGCTCCAAGGTTCCTTCGCCGTACTTGGCATTGAGGAATGCCGCAGCAGAGGCCATCATCTGCTTCTTGGCGTTGAATTTTTCCATATTGTGGTCACGGATGATATAGCGAAGCTCGGCATTCTCAATATCGCCGTGCATATCCGTCAGGTGGATGAATCCCTCATAGCCCGCAGTGAACTCGGGGCGCTGATTGGAAGGCAGCAGTCTTTCAAACTCCATGGCAATACGCATGGCATTTTTCATCTTGTCCTTGGCTGAGCCGGGATGAATGCTCAAGCCATGTGCGGTCACAACTGCGGAAGCGGCATTGAAGTTTTCATATTCAATCTCACCCACAGGGCCGCCATCGGAGGTATAGGCATAGTCCGCCCCAAAGCCCGCCACATCAAAGCAGTCCGCTCCCCTGCCGATTTCCTCATCGGGGGTGAAGCCGATTTTCAAGGTGGCATGGGGCTTGTCGGAGTGCAGGAGCAGCTCGGCGGCAGTCATAATCTCCGCCACACCGGCCTTGTCATCTGCGCCCAGCAGAGTCGTGCCGTCGGTCACAATCAGGTGCTTGCCGATGTGATTGGCAAGGGTCTCGTAGTCTGCTTTGCGCAGATAGATTTCCTTCTCCTCATTCAGGCAAATATCCGCGCCGGTGTACTCCACAACCTTGGCCTTGATATCGGTGCCGGAGGCATCGGGGGAAGTATCCATGTGGGCAATGAGGCCGATGGTGGGATAGCCGGGCGTACCGGGCACGGTACCGTAGACATAGCCGGTTTCGTCCATATATGCATCGGACACGCCGATTTTCTTCATCTCTTCCACCAGAGCAGCGCCCAAAAGCTTCTGCTTGGCGGTGGAAGGTACGGTTGCACTCTCTTCATCGGACCGGGTGTCAAAGGACACATATCTTAAAAAGCGTTCGGAAACGGATTCCATAGAAATCTCCTTCTGTCAAAAAGAGCCGCCGCGTGATTTGCGGCGGCTCAGAATATGTATACGATTACTTGGCAGCGTTAACCAGCTCAGCGGTGTCCTGTGCAATCATCAGCTCTTCGTTGGTGGGCACAACCCAGACCTGAACCTTGGAGTCATCGGCGGAGATAACGCACTCCTTGCCGCGGACATTGTTCTTGGCGGGGTCAATCTTCACGCCCATAAAGCCCAAATACTCGCAGACAGCGGCGCGGGTGGCGGGGTCGTTCTCGCCCACGCCTGCGGTGAAGGTCAGCACATCAATGCCGTTCAAAGCAGCAGCGTAGGAGCCGACATACTTGGCAACCTCATAAGCGAACTTGTCCAGAGCCAGCTGGCAGTCGGCATTGCCGTTCTTAGCGCCATCGCCCAGATCGCGGAAGTCGGAGGAAACGCCGGACAGTGCCAGCACGCCGGACTTCTTGTTCAGCATGGTCAGGCAGTCGTCAACGCTCATGCCGTACTTATTGCAGATGAACTGCACCACGCAGGCATCGATGTCGCCGGAGCGGGTGCCCATGGGGACACCGGCCAGAGGAGACAGACCCATGGAGGTATCCTGGCACTTGCCGTCCTTAATGGCAGACAGGCTGGAGCCGTTGCCCAGGTGGCAGTTAATCATCTTGAATTCCTTCTTGCCGACCAGCTCACCGGTACGCTTGGCAACATACTTGTGGGAGGTGCCGTGGAAGCCATAGCGGCGGATGTCGTCATTCTCGTAGTACTCAGTGGGGATGGCGTAGCGGTAAGCCTTGGGGGGCATGGTCATGTGGAAAGCGGTGTCGAACACGGCGACCTGGGGAGTGCTGGGCATGACAGCCTGGCAGGCGCGGATGCCCATGAGGTTGGCGGGATTGTGGAGGGGGCCCAGAGGAATGCAGTCCTCGATGGCCTTGATGCAGGCATCATCGATGATGCAGGAGTCGGAGAACTTCATGCCGCCGTGCAGGACGCGGTGACCGACAGCGTCAATCTCGTCCACGGACTTGATGACACCCTCAACGGGGTCAACCAGGATGGAAAGGACTGCCTGAATGGCCTCGGAATGGGTGGGCATGGGGATGTCCTTCACGACCTTGTTGTCACCAACCTTGTGGGTCAGACGGCCGTCGATGTAAATACGCTCGCACAGGCCCTTGGCAGCGACATCGCCGGTCTCGGGGTTCATCAGCTGATACTTCAGGCTGGAAGAACCAGCATTGATAATCAGAACATTCATGGGATTTGCCTCCTATAAATTTTTGTTTTCTTTTTTGCAGTGTTGTGGTATAGTTACCATAGCTAA
>JAZRVX010000277.1:0-1710 GCA_045599455.1 Faecousia sp.
AAATGTCGCCGTGCTCCCTCAGTCTCGCTTGCGCTCGACAGCTCCCTCCCGGAGGGAGCTATATTAGGCTGTTCGTTCCTGCGTAAAAGCTTTCTTTCGCTCGGTTACTCGCCGTAGGGGCGATTATTAGTCGCCCGTGCGCTGAAAGCCACAGCACAAAATAATCCAATGCTTCGGGTGCAAACTGTGCGGGCGGCTGCTAGCCGCCCCTACACGGATGCCTGATGGCTGTCGCCTGTGTCCTGCGCACGCAAGTGCGCAAAAGTACCCTTTTGGGGAAATTTAGAAAAGACCCGCATGGAAAGCCATGCGGGTCTTAGGGATTCAATTACAGCTTCATGTCGCCGGTCTTTACAAGGCCGACCTTTCGCAGCAGCTCATTGACAAGCCAAGCAATCACGGCGGGCAGGACGATGCACACCAAGATAAGACCCAGCCAGTCAAAGCCCGTGGGGCTCAGAGCGGATGCACCACGGCTGACAGCTTCAGCCGAGGGGCTTGCCCAGCCGGTCATCACGCCGATGGGGCCGCACATGCCGCAGGTGCCCATGCCGGAATTGATGGGAGCGCCGTTCATCTCCAGCTTAAAGATGCAGGTGGCGATGGGGCCGGTGACCATGGATGCTGCAATGGGCGCAATCCAGACCGCGGGCTTGCGGATGATATTGGACATCTGGAGCATGGAGGTGCCGAGGCCCTGGCTCACAAGGCCGCCCCACTTATTCTCCCGGAAGGAAATGACAGCAAAGCCCACCATCTGGGCGCAGCATCCGGCCACGGCGGCACCGCCGGCAAGGCCTGTCAGCCCCAGCACGGCGCAGATTGCGGCGGAAGAAATGGGCAGGGTCAGTGCAATGCCCACAAGGGCAGAAACCGCAATGCCCATCCAGAAGGGCTGTAGGGTGGTAGCCTGCTGAATGAGGAAACCAAAGGAGCTGGCAGCCGTGCCGATGGGCGGGGCAATGAGCTTGGCAAGAGCAACGCCCACCAAGATGGTTACACCGGGAGTAACCAGGATATCGACCTTGGTCTTGCGACTTACCATTTTGCCGCACTCAGCAGCCACGATGGCAATGACCAGAACGGCCAGAGGGCCGCCTGCGCCGCCCTCGGCATTGGAGGCCATGCCCACCGCAGCAAGGGAATACAGCACCATGGGGTCAGCCTGTAAGGCTCTGCCGATGGCAACGGCCATGGCCGCACCACTCACACCCATTGCATAGGTGCCGATGTCGACCAACATGGAGATGCCGAGCTGCTGTCCGAGGGTTTTGATAATCGTGCCGATGAGCAGGGAGCAGAAAAGTCCCTGTGCCATGGCGCTCAGAGCATCGAGACCGTAGCGTTTGGCGTAGCGAATGATGGGGTTTGTGGTTTGTTTCATAGTATCCCTCTTTCCCGGAAATGGCTTTCCGTTTATTGGGAACAGTATAGCATAAAGCAGCAAATCCGTCTTACCAAAAATTCGGAAAATAGGTGTGCAAATTTTTTGCACTTGTACAAATGTAAACCACAGGTTTGCACGCAGTGCAGAATAAAGAAGCCGTTAAAGCTACCCATTCTCGCATTACACATCATCAGCATGCAAAAACACCCCATCCGAAATCGGATGGGGTGTCGGTTATGCGGTAAGAATTATCTTACTTGATGGTGCACTTGTAGAAGTACTTGTAGCCCAGGGGGTTTGCGAAGAAGCCTTCCACGGAGTCA
>JAZRVX010000278.1:0-1025 GCA_045599455.1 Faecousia sp.
GGGTAAACCGCTCCCGCAGCTTGCGTCCGATCTTCACGGCAATGTGCAGAACTTCGATGTTTTCATGGAAGCTCTGAAACGATCCGCTCCTGTGCCGATCACCATTGAGCCGATGGCGGCGAACATGGACGGCTTCTATAACACCGGGAGCAAGGATATTCACATCCGGGAAGGCATGAGCGAGGTACAGACCGTCTCGGCGGCAGTCCATGAGATCGCACATTCTAAGCTCCATGACTATAAGAAAAATGAACTTTTGGAGAGCAAAGCTGACTATCAGGAGATTGAAGTCTGCGGTGTGAGCGGCCTTTTCTCCAATGGACGCATTGACAGAAGCAAACTCCCCGAAGGACTTTACTGTTACGATCTGCGCGGTACGGATGATGATCCCGGCGAACTGCATTATCTGGAAGAACAGGTCGTGGTCAATCACGCAGGAAGCGTTATCACCGCAGAGCCCCTTGACCTGACCGAAGCCGGACGGCTGGACGTTTATGAGGATATGGGTTTTCAGGGCGGCAGCGTGACGCTCCGACAGTTTTACGAAAACGCTTATCCTGAGAAAGCAAAGAAATCCCGCAATACTGAGGAAGTCGAAGCGGAAAGCATTTCCTTTGCCGTATGCGCTTATTACGGTATCGCCACCGGTGAAAACAGCTTTGGCTATATCGCCACCTGGTCAAAGGACAAGGAGCTGAAAGAGCTCCGTTCTTCTCTGGAAACCATCAATAAGACTTCCTCAGAACTTATTACGGATATTGACCGCAACTTTGCGGAGATTACGAAAGAGCGCGGCATCACGCAGGCTGCGGAACAAATTGAGAACGAACCCGCGCTTTCTCATGAACGTCTTTATTCTGTGGACGACAAATATCTTCATGTTCAGCGCTGTGACACCGGCTTCGATTACACGCTGTATGATAAAAACAGTAAACAGGAAATCGACGGCGGACAGCTTGATTCCGATCTGCCGCTGATTATGGATGCCGCCATGGAAATCTGCAAGCTGCATGAGCTTGGAAGCT
>JAZRVX010000279.1:0-1870 GCA_045599455.1 Faecousia sp.
CGTCAGCACGGTATCAACGAAAAGACCTTTTATTATTGGCTGCACAAGCTGCGGAAACAGGCCTGTGAGCAGGCAGCACCACAGCTTGTGGCGATCGATCCGGTTCCGGAAACGGATGCACTTCTCAGAATAGAATTCAAAGGAGCAGAGCTTACACTTCCGGCAGATGTGGATATGAATGCAGTCGCGGCAGTGCTGCGTTCGCTTCAAACTCTATGATCGACCCGGTCAAGGTCCGGAACTACTATGTAGCCTGCGGCTATACAGACCTGCGATGCGGAATAGACGGACTTGCAGCAATCGTAACACAGCAATACGGAAAGAGCCTTGATGAGGAAAGCCTGTTTCTGTTCTGCGGCAGACGCACAGATCGAATAAAGGCGTTGTACTGGTCGGGCGACGGATACATTCTGCTGTACAAAAGGCTGAGTAACGGACGTTTTCAATGGCCGCGCAGCGAAGCGGAGCTGAGACTCATTAACCCGCAGAGCTTTCGCTGGCTCATGGAGGGACTGAAAATCGAGGAGCCGAGGGCAATCAGAAAAGCGGTTCAAAAGGACATGTTTTAGCCGGAAAATGCCGAATAATGCTGTACTTTTCTGCACATTTATGGTATAATAAGCTTAGAAAAGCTTATTATATTTGATTTAAGTCGTTTTTCTCGCCGCTGACGCGGCAACCGAAAAACATGACGATTATACCATAGCTGCTCTGCATCTATGGTATAATAAGCACATCAGAAAGGGACGGTGAGCCGTATGACAAAGCAGGAATTAGAGCATAAAGTCAGCGCTTTGGAAGCGACCAACCAGAGCCTTTCTGACGAGAATAAGAGACTGCGCGAGAAGCTTGAACGCATGAACGAGCTTCTTCTGAACGCTCAGCGTGCACAGTTTGGACAGTCCAGCGAAAAGAAAAAGTTCGTATTGCCGGACTCTGAACAGCTACGTATTTTCAACGAGGCGGAGCGGTTTCAGGATACAAAGACCGAAGAACCCACCGAGAAGACCTTTACCGTAAACGCCCATGAGCGCAAAGCAAAGCGCACCGCAGATGAGCTCACTAAAGATCTGCCGGTTAAAGAAGTGGTGTACGACATTCCGGAAAATGATCGTATATGCAGCAAATGCGGCGCATTGCTCAAGCAGATCGGCAAGAAGTTCATCCGCCGGGAGCTGGAAATAATCCCGAGACAGGTCAATGTAATAGAGTATTATACGGCTACCTATGCCTGCGAGGACTGCGAAAAAAAGACCGGCTATGCCGTAATACACAGTGTCGAGCCGCCGGTTCCCCTCATAAAGCACAGCCTTGCGTCACCGTCCACCATAGCAAATGTAATGGCGATGAAATATGTGGACGGGGTGCCGCTGTACCGGCAGGAGCAGATCTGGAAGCGTGACGGCGTGGAGCTTCGCCGGGCAACTCTGGCGAACTGGATGATACAGACATCCCAGGTGTGGCTGAAGCCGCTGTACCGTCGGCTCAAGGTCCATCTTCTTGAGCAGAACGTAATACACGCCGATGAGACGGTCGTACAGGTGCTGAAGGAAGAAGGGAAAAGTGCCGCATCCGAGTCCCGTATGTGGGTGTATGCCAGCGGAGATCATGCTGTCGAGCAGGTGCGGTACTTTGAATACCAGCCTGACCGCAGCGGAAAGCATCCGGCAGCACTGCTCAAAGATTACGATGGCTGCCTTGTGACGGACGGATATGCCGGATATGACAAGGTAGAAAAAGCCGTGAGATGCGGCTGCTGGGCACACATGCGTCGAAAGTGGCGGGAGGCCATGCCGAAGGGTGCAACAACGGCAACAAGCAAAGCGGCCATAGGTTATGAATACTGCAACAAGCTGTTTGCTCTGGAACG